>JAABTM010000153.1 GCA_011389855.1 Desulfobacteraceae bacterium | reverse complement strand
TCGCACCGCGTTTCCAGGTCCGCGTCCTTCAAATCCACGCGGGCCGTATAGTCGCCGTAATTGCCGTCCACCTCGTAGATGAATCGTCCCCGTTCCGGGTTGGCTTCCTTGCACAGAAACGCGCCGTATTCGTATAACTGGATCCCGCGCGAAAAAATCAGATCAGTGTCCGCCACATTCTGACGGATATAGTCTCTCGTCAATTCAAGCATTTTCTTTCCTTATCTCGTAAAAAATTTCAGGCGTAATGCCGGGTATGTTTCTCCAGGACCGCCGCGCTGTCTGAGCAACGCGAGTTCGCGGCGGTCCTGGAGAAATATGCCCGGCATGGCGCTATCGGCCCAGTATAATCCAAACCGGATTCTGGGCCTCCAAGCGCTCCCCCCACGGCATGGGCTTTCCCATTCCGACCTGGATCTGAACGGTCTCGGTCTCGAAATCCAATTCCCGCAACGTCTCCAGCGCCGCCGAAACGCTCTGGATCAACACCGTGTTGACCACGATCACACCCCCCGCTTTCAACCGGCGCGCCGCCGCCCGCAAAATAACCGGCAAATTCCGCCCGCCGCCGCCCACGAAAACGCGGTCCGGATCCGGCAGTCGTTCCAGACCCTCGGGCAGTTCGGCCTGGATCGCCTCCAGGTTGTGAACGCCATACCGGTCCCGGTTTTCGATAATCTGCTTAACCCGTTCCGCTTTCCGCTCGACCGAAAACACCCCGCCCCGATCCAGAAACCGGGACGCCTCGATCCCCACCGATCCGCTGCCGGCGCCGAGATCCCACAAAACCAGATCGGAGCGGTCCAGTTTGAGTTTGGAAAGGGTCACGGCCCGGACTTCCGATTTGGTGATCAGACCGCGCTCATGCAGAAAGGCGTCGTCGGGCATGCCGGGATAAATTGAAACAGCATCCGACCCGCCGGACGACGATCGGTTCAGCACCACGAGGTTGGGCTCGCCGAAGGTCGAATCCCCCACCGCTTCGACATCTTCAAAAGCGCGGACGGTCTCGTCCCCGGCCCCCAACCGCTCGAACACCCACAAGGAAAAGCCGGAAATGCAATGTTCCTGGAGAAATTTCGCCAGCCATGCGGGCGTCCGTTTCGGATCGGTCAATACGGCGATTTTGTCATGCCGCCGCAACGCGGCGAGGATTTCCGCCGGTTCAAGACGGCCATGGACGCTGAGGACCTTCGCATCCTCCCACGCCATTTTGACCCGCGCGAAAGCCGCGGCAACGGAAGAAATATTCGGCAGGATCTCCACATTTTCCGCCCCCACCGCCTCGACAATGCGGGTTCCGATGCCGAAAAACAGCGGATCGCCGGACGCCAGCGCCACAACGGTTTTCTCCGCCATGGCCCCCCGGATCGCCGCCATGAGCCCGTCCAGATCCCGACCGATGAGCCATTTTTCGGCGGGCAACGCTTCAAATTCCGCCAGATGGCGTCGTCCCCCCACCAGGATGTCCGCCGATTCGATAATCTCCCGGTGGCGCAGGGTGAGATCCGCCGGAGACAAGCCCATGCCCACGACAGTTACGAACATGCGATTTCCCCCATGGACGTCGCCTTGTTCAGATCAATGGCGAACAGAAAGGTTCGGCGGCCCATCCGGGTCGAGGCAAACGCCGCTATACGATAGCCAGCTTGCATCCTATCGCTTCGACTACCTTCTTGACCGTGTCAAATTTTGGCGATCCGCCCGGTGACAGCGCTTTGTAAAGATTCTGACGGCTCAGATTTGTCTTTCTCGCTATCTCGCTCATGCCTCTGGCTTTGGCCACATTACCTATGGCCACAATAAGCATTTCGCTGTCTCCTTCCTCAAATGCGGCTTTGAGGTATTCCTGTATTATTTCCGGACTGTCCAGGTGTTCACTGGCATCCCATTTTCTGGTGGTGACTTCCATAGCTATTGCTCCAGTTCAATCAAAATGCGATTAGCTTTGTCAATGTCCTTGCTTTGATCGGCAATGGCTTTATGATCTCCAAAATTGCCCAACTGGATATGATCGAAACGGCTGATGATCCTGGCACGATGCTTTATATCCTTGATTCCAGCAAGCCACTTGTCGAAAATATTCGTCGTTTCGATCTCGTATTTCATTGGCGGATTGTCGCACTTAAAAGACATATTGTCAAGGCGGAAGATGAATGGTCACATTAATGCGACGTCTTCCACAGGTTCTTTTGGGCAAGTTTTTTCCCCGCCGCCCTTTGACCCCCGCAACGCCACCATGACCACGGAGATGGCCGCCGGCGTCATGCCGTCGATGCGGGACGCCTGACCCAGGGAGACGGGGCTCACCGCCGACAGCTTATCCCTCAGCTCGTTGGACAGCCCGTGAACCGACGTAAAATCGAACCCCTCCGGGATTTTGATCCGCTCCAGATCCCGGTATTTTCCGATCTCGCCCAACTGCCGCCGGATGTAGCCCTCGTATTTGATCTCGATTTCCACCTGGCGTGCGACCCGGTCGGAAACCCCCGACCCGGCCGGCGACAGCCGCCGCACCGCGCCGTAATCCAGCTCCGCCCGCTTCAGGATCTGCTCCAGCGAAACCCCCGTATCGATGGCCGGCGAGCCCTTCTCTTCCAGATAAGCGTTCACCTCCGGCGACGGCTTGACGAACACCTTGCGGACCCGATCGATCTCGTCCGCGATCTCCGCCTTTCGCGCTTTCAGGTCTTTCAGCGTATCGCCGTCAATGAGTCCTAAATCGTGGCCGGTCTCCATGAGCCGCAGATCCGCGTTGTCCTCCCGCAGCATCAGCCGGTATTCGGCCCGGGAGGTGAACATCCGGTAGGGCTCCGACGTTCCCCGGACGGTCAGATCGTCCACCATGACGCCCATATAGGCCTGGGACCGGTCCAGGATGAACGGCGGCCGCCCCTGCACCCGGCAGGCCGCGTTGATCCCGGCCCACAGCCCCTGGGCCGCCGCCTCTTCGTAGCCGGACGTGCCGTTGATCTGCCCGGCCAAATACAACCCGCCCACGGACCGGGTCTCCAGCGTGGGCCGCAACTGGATCGGATCGACATAATCGTATTCGATGGCGTAAGCCGGCCGCATGATCTCGGCGTCTTCCAATCCCTCCACCGACCGGACGAATTCGATCTGGACCGCCAGGGGCAGGCTGTTGCCCAGTCCGCCGGCATAAATTTCCTCGGTCTCCAGACCCTCGGGCTCCAGGATCACATGATGCTCGACCCGATCCGGGAACTTGACCACCTTGTCCTCGAACGATGGACAATAACGCGCCGACACGCCCTTGATCGGCCCGCCGTAAAGGGCCGAATGCTTCAGATTCTCCTGGACGATTCGCCGGCTCCGCTCGTTGGTGCGGCCCATGTGGCAGAGGGACTGGGGCGGGTTGAAATCCCGGGTGAAAAAGGAAAAGGGATTCGGGGCGTCATCCCCCGGCTGGGGATCGAACCGGCTGAAATCGATGCTTGACCGCTTGAGCCTCGGCGGCGTGCCCGTTTTCATCCGGCCCAACCGGAAACCCAGTTCCCGGAGATGCTCCGGCAACGCATAGGAAGCGAACTCCCCCGCCCTGCCCGCCCGCATGGACCGGAATCCGATGTGGACCAGGCCGCTCAGGAAGGTGCCCGTGGCGAGCACCACGGCCTGAGCGGTGTATCCGAAGCCGATGTGATCCTCCACGCCCACGACGCGGCCGTCTTCCACCACCAACCGCTCCACCAGGGTCTGCTTCAGGTCCAGGTTGGGGGTCCGCTCGATCACCCCCTTCATGACGGTGTGATACCGGTTCTTGTCGTTCTGGGTCCGGGAGGAATGGACCGCCGGCCCTTTCCGGGTGTTCAGCGTCTTATACTGGATAGCGCTGAGGTCGGTGGCCTTCGCCATTTCCCCGCCCAGGGCGTCGATCTCCTTGACCAACTGTCCCTTGGCCATGCCGCCGATGGACGGGCTGCACGGCATGGAGGCCACCTTGTCCAGGTCGATGGCGAAGAGCAGGGTCCGGCACCCCATGCGGGCCGCCGCCAGGGCCGCCTCGCAACCGGCGTGGCCGGCGCCGACCACGATGATGTCGTATGGTTTGGGGTTGACCCCCATGTTGGCAACTGTCCTTTATCGTTGAGATGGACGATTGAAAATGATAGGTTGTCCATTCTTCGGCCGTCTGGTCTCCGGGCGTCCGGGATTGTTTTCCCCGACTTACGCCGTAGCTGTTATATAGATGTCCGGAACGGAGGTCAAGCCCTCAAAAATGGACGCAAAAAAGCCCTATTACGATCTCAACGCCTTTCTCCGGGAGCGATTCGGATGCCGGGTCCAGAAAATCTCCGTGGATGCGGGGCTCTCCTGCCCCAACCGGGACGGGACGCTTTCGACGGGGGGATGCATCTACTGCAACACAAGGGGATCGGGAACGGGCGCCCATCGGCGGGGCATGGGGATCACGGAACAAATCGAGAAGGGGAAAGCGTTCCTGTCAAAACGGTACAAAGCCAGGAAATTCCTGGCTTATTTTCAATCCTATTCCAACACTTACGCGCCGGTTGAAACCCTCGAACGGCTCTACACCGAAGCGCTCGGCGCGCCGGACGTCGTCGGCCTGTCCATCGGCACCCGGCCGGACTGCGTCGATGAACCCAAATTGTCCCTCCTGGAACGTCTCGCCCGGGACCGCCTGATCTGGATCGAATACGGTCTCCAGTCCGCCCGCGACGAGACCCTCGCCCGGATCAACCGGGGCCACGATTTCCGCTGCTTCGAACAGGCCGTGGCGGCCACCCGCGAACGCGGCATCCACATCTGCGCCCACGTCATCCTGGGCCTTCCCGGCGAAACCCGCGATCACATGCTCCGAACCGCCGACGCCCTCGCCGCCCTGAAAATCGACGGGGTCAAGCTCCATCTCCTCTACGTCGTCAAGGGCGCGCCCCTCGAAACCCTCTACCGCGACGGCGACTATCGCCCCCTGGAACAGCCCGAATACGCCGATCTCGTCCGCGATTTCCTCGTCCGCCTCCCTCCCGGGACCGTCATTCAGCGACTCACCGGCGACCCGCACCGGGAGGAGCTGGTCGCGCCGTTGTGGGCGCTGGACAAGCAGGGCACCATGAAGATGATCCATGAGCGGCTTTTGGCGCGATCTTCACCATAAGATTAAACCGCAATACCCGTGAATGAATGAGATTCAGTCGGTTTTTTAGGTGATTTTCGAAAATGAAGGTCCCGATAAAAGTCCAACGCCCTGGCCGCGCCGCCTTGGGTTGAAACCCCAGGCTCAATCATCCAAAACCGGCTAAAAGCCGGTTCAAATTGTAAACCGCCATCTATCCCGCGACGGCCATAACCGGCTTCCAGCCGGTTTTATAGGTTCAGCCTGGGGTTTCAACCCAAGGCGGCGAGGACGATCAACTTGAATTAGAATTCAGAATGGAATCGATCATCCATTGGAATCAAAGGTAAATTCGGTTTAGCCATTTTCGCTATCCAGAGCCCCCCAAAACCCGCCTCAATTCCTCCACCAGCGCCTCCAACTTCTCCTTTTCCGGATGATCCCCCATTCCATCCACGGCATCCGCCATGGATTTGCATATCCGCGCCAACGGCACAACGATGGACCTTGCCATGAAAAACGTCAGCAGGATGGCCAGCACCAAGCTCAGGGCCAGCATCATCAGAATGATGATTTTCGATTGATCCAGACTGCGTTGGGCGACATCAGCGACAACCTCCGGCGGCGCCTTGGACAGGATCTCTCCGATTTGATTGAGCTGAAACACGGCGAACACGCCGTTTTGCATCAACAATATCACAATCAATCCAAAACCGAGAAACAACTTTGTGCGAAGGCTCATGTTTTTCATGCATCGCTCCTTTCTGGTTTCCAGCGTCCCGCTTCCCTGAAATACCTGTTTGCCATTTCACCGGAACCATAGTAAAAAGGTTCGCTTGTGATGTCAAATGAATCGTGTTTTCCATCTAACGATCAGGAGCGATAAGCCCATGCCCCGAGACAACCGCCTCTACAGAGGCTTTCTACAATCCGACGACGGGGTCGTGACCGACGTGATCCGGTCCGACCCCGGCGCCATCACCTTCAAGGCCGCCTTCGGGCTGTCGGACCACCTGGCCGAACGCCTGCAACATCAGCCGGACCACCTGCTCTTCAGCGAACGGTCCCGCATCGCCCGGCTGGGCATTCGGCTCAAATGCGAACGGCCCCGGCCCGACGCCCTGACGGGGAACACCGTCGAACTGACGCTGACCGCGTCGGCCGTGATCCCCGGCTATCCGGGTCTCGACGCCTTCCGGGATTTCTTCACCACCGGCTTTCCCGTGGGCCGGCTCGTCTTCTGCGACCCGGACGCCCTGCTGACCTCCGAGCAGGTGATGGCGGCCATCGACCGGGCCGAACTGAAGCTGCCCGCCTCCACGACCATCTCCAGCGACGGCAGCATCCTCATCGCGCCCCACAAGGTGATCTGCGATTTCAAAAATCCCATGGACCCGAAGACGCTCTCCCGGATTCTTTTCAAAGACGAGGGACGGGAGATCCTCAACCGGTTCCAGATCCGGCGCCGGGGGGAAGGGGTCATCACCACCTGCTCCATGTACTTGAACGACCATTACGTGGTGCTGGAAAGCGGGACCGGGGCCGCCGACCTCGGCGCCCACCTGCCCGCCCTCATCCTGGACCCCATCAAGACCCGGGGCATCCGGATCTACCTGGAAATCGTCAACGAAAGCGACCATCCCATCGTCAACCCGCTCATCAGCGCACGGGTCTACCGCGCGCCGCGGCGCCGCACCAACGGGGCCGCCGTCGCGGTCTACCAGCCCCGATCCGCCCGGTTTTCCTACAGTCAACTGCGGCGTTTCGAAGGCCGGCTCGACGCCCTGGCCCCGTCCACCTGTCATTTTCTCAACAAACCCGCGGCCGTGGCCGAGCACCATCCCGACGGGCTGGAAACCGCCAAACTTTTCGGCAACGGACCTGAAGCCGACTGCCCCGTGACCAAAGCCGCCTGCCACGCGGCCCGGCAGGACTATTCCACCCGCGGCGCCTGCCCCCACCGGTACGCCACCGCCCATATCAAGGAGGCCCTAAACGGCGAACCCGCCGCCCTGATCCTCAAATATTTTCCCAACATCCTGGAACACCTGGACATCGTCAACCTGGCGTCGGAAGGCGCGCTGGAGGCCCTTTATTTCTACAATCCCTCCTGCGAACACGGTCCGTTCCTGTCCCAGCTCGACCACCACCGGCTCCAGGAATACAACGCCTTTGGCGTGGCGGTCTACTGGGCGTCGAGCCTCAAGGACGGGCTCATGGTCCATACCATGCGCGACGGCAAGGGCTATTTCGTGACGCCGGCCCGGCTGGCCGATTTCCACAAGTCGATGCTTTTCGCCTTCTACGGCTCCACCATGCCGCTGTCCGGGGCCGGCGTCGAGCGCCTGGGCCGTCTCATGGACGCCCTCATCGATTTTTGGGGGAAAAACATCGGCATCGTCACCGGCGGCGGCAGCGGGGTCATGGAACACGCCAACACCTTCGCCCGGAAGCGGGGGATCCTGTCGGGCGCCAACTACCTCGACATCACCGACCAGCCCATGACCACCGACGTGGATTTCTGCCAGGTCTTCCAGGATTCCTGCCGCCACAGCCGGCAGAAATGGTTCGAGATCGCCTCGTTTCCCATCTTCAACATCGGCGGACTGGGATCTTTGGAGGAACTGGGCATCACCCTGTGCAACATGAAGCTTTCCATCATGGAACCGGTGCCGGTTATCCTCTTCGACAGCGAGGGCAACGGCGACTTCTGGCGGGGGACGGAAAACCAGATCCTGGAAATGGTCCGGCAGGGGCGGGCGCCGTCCTGGGCCCGGGGAAATCTGGTCATCACCGACGACCCGGAGGACGTCATCCGGGCCTACCGGGAGCGGCTTCATCTTTTCTAACGGCCCGAGCCTCATCCGCACCCGCCGGCCGGTCCGCTTCGAGGAAGATCGGCAGGGGGTTTATTTCGACAACCTGTTTTCCCCCATCTTCGGCGACGCCGGCGAGGTCGCCTGCGTGGGTATCTGAGCGTCGAATCGAAAGTCGGCGCGGGGGCCGTCGACCGGGTGATCGTTTCCAGCGGCTATTCCGAGGACCCGGCGATGCACGATTACCGGAACTACGGATTTGACGCCGCGCTGCCAAAGCCATAAGATAAAAAGAGGCCGGGCGGGGTCAAATCTACGGTTTTCGGATAGGCTCTTATCAGGGCAAGTTTTGCCTGGATAATAGGTGAAGGCGGGAATCATTATGGGTAATTTGGCGGAGGTTTTCCAGCCCAAAGGAATATCTGAGTGGTGAAAGCAGATAAAAGCTGTCGGATTTCCACAATGAATAACATAATAAAAATTTTATTGTTCCTTATTCTGACGATTTTTTCCGCAACGGTTCAGACAGCCTTTTCTAATGAAAGCGATGTGAAATTTGACCATCTCACCCCGGATGACGGGCTTTCAGCCCACTATATCGCCACGATTTTTCAGGACAGGCAGGGGTTTATCTGGATCGGCACATCGGGCGGGCTTGACAGATATGACGGCTATAACTTCACTACATTCAAGCATGATCCCGATGATCCGAACAGCCTGAGCAGCAGCACGGTGAATGCCATCCGGCAGGACAAAGCCGGAGTTCTCTGGTTCGGCACCCAGAACGGACTGACCCGGTTTGACCCCCGGACCGGTAATTTTAAAAGATACCTCAATGACAATACCAAACGGATAAGGGCATTGTGTGAGGATTCCGAAGGATATTTGTGGTTTGGAACCAGAGACAAGGGGCTGTACCGGTTTGATCCGGGTGCGGAAACCTTTACCCTGTACCAGTCTGAGCCTGAGAATCCGGGCAGTCTCAGCAGCAATACCGTTGAAGCCGTATATCAGGACGGAAGCGGCACGCTCTGGGTCGGGACATCCCTCGGGCTGGATCGCTTTGATCCGAAAACACTTAACTTTGTTCATTACCGGAATGATCCCCAGAATTCCCGCAGCCTCAGTCATAATTTTGTGCAGAGCATTTTTGAGGACAGCCAGGGCGTATTATGGATCGGAACCAGCAGCGGGCTGAACATTTTTCAGCATGAAACCGGTACATTTGACCATCTGCTTCATGATGACGCGGATCCTGGATCCGTCAGCAACAATTCCATATCGTTTATCCGGGAAGACAGCAAAAACAGGTTGTGGGTGGGAACACTTGGCGGAGGCATGAACCGTTTTGATCGGAAAACCGGAAAATTTGAAAATTTCCGCAAATCAGCCGTAAATCCCCACAGTCTGCCGGATGATTCACCCATATCCTTCTGTGAAGACCGCACCGGCGGATTATGGTTCGGCACCATGACTTACGGCATAGGCAGAATCATTCCCTGGTCGAGAAAATTCACCCTGTACCGGCATATTGAGGGTCACCCTGACAGTTTGGGAGGCAATTCCGTCAATACCATCCTTGAGGACAGCCGGGGGGATTTCTGGTTCGGAATGACCGGAAGCGGTCTGGACAAATATGATGCGGAATCCGGCGGATATGTTCACTATATGCCGGAAAAAACCAATCCCGGCAGCCTGAGTCACGCCACAGCGCTCAGCGTCATAGAGGACAGCCGGGGGCTGATATGGATCACCACATTCGGCGGCGGTCTGAACTGCTTTCATCCGGATACCCAGACTTTCACCCAGTATCAATTCAATAAAGATGATCCGAAAAGCATCAGCGGTGATCTTCTCATCCCAATTATTGAAGACAAGGAAAAACGGTTGTGGATTGGCGCATGGGAAGGCGGTTTGAATCGCCTAAATCCGCGGACCGGCGTCTTTACCCGGTACCGGCATAATGACAGTGACCCGCACAGCATCGGCGATAACCGGATACTTTCCCTGTGCGAGGACAGTATCGGCGTTATATGGGTTGGTCTTACCGGCGCCGGACTGGCAAAATATGTTCCTGAAACCAATTCCTTTATTCACTATAAACACAGGAAAGATGATCCGGAAAGTCTCAGTAATCCCACAGTCGTGTACATATTTGAAGACCGTTCGGGAACCCTGTGGGCAGGAACCGCGGGCGGAGGGTTAAACCGGTTTGACCGGCAAACCGAAAAATTTACGCGATATACGGAAAAGGACGGTTTACCCGATAATACGGTTTACGGAATTCTGGAAGATGACAGCGGATCTCTCTGGCTCAGCACCAACAAGGGACTTTCCCGCTTCCATCCGAAAAAGGAAACGTTCCGGAATTATGATATGGGAGACGGTCTGCAGGGCATGGCTTTCAAAATCGGATCATGCTTCAAATCCCGCAGCGGTGAACTCTGGTTCGGCGGCAACAACGGACTCAACCGCTTTCATCCGGACGATATCAAAAGCAATCCCCATATTCCGCCGGTTGTGCTGACCGACTTCAAAGTGTCGTCTCTGTCTGTTCGCCCGGGCAAAGATTCCCCTTTGCACTCGCCGATCAGCAGAGCCAAAGAGATCACTCTTTCACATACTCAGTCCAAATTCAGTTTTGAATTTGCGGCTTTGGATTTCAATTATCCGAAAAAAAACCGGTACGCATACAGGATGGAAGGATTTGACAAAGACTGGACTTATACCGGCGGTTCACACCGCACCGCCACCTACACGAATCTGGATCCGGGACAATATGTTTTCAAAGTCAGAGGCTCCAACAATGACGGGCTGTGGAATAAAAAAGGAACTTCGGTGAAAATCATTATTCTGCCGCCCTGGTGGAAAACCCTGTGGTTCAGAATCGTTTTGACTGGTTTTGTTTTCATGCTTTTTTTCAGCCTTCACCGGTGGCGCGTCTATGCCGTGAATCAGCGGAATATCCTGCTGGAACATCAGGTGGCGGATCGAACCGAAGAACTGCGGGAAAGCGAATCCCTGTTAAAAGAAATGGGAAGAACCGCCCGAATCGGCGGATGGGAATTTGACGCGGAAACGCAGAAACTGACATGGACGGATGAGGTGTATCGGATTCATGAGCTTGATTCCGATTATGAACCGACCGTCAGCAAAGGAATTGATTTTTATGCGCCGGAATCCAGACCGGTTATCGAAAAGGCTATCCGGCTGGCTGTTGATCACGGAAAGCCTTTTGAACAGAAATTACAGTTTATTACAGCAAAAGGCAATCCAAGATGGGTTCATGCTTTGGGCAAAGGTCATCAGGCAAAAGGAAGGACAGTAAAATTATCAGGAACTTTTCAGGACATCACCGAACAGATGCGCGCTGAACAGGAAATTCTGAAATCCAAAGAAGCGGCCGAAGCCGCCAACCGCGCAAAAAGCGCGTTCCTTGCCGCCATGAGCCACGAACTCCGCACCCCGTTAAACGGCATTCTCGGATATGTGCAGATTCTCAAGAGTGATCTCGCGGTTACCGCCCGGCAGCGGAACGGGTTGAATATCATCGAACAGAGCGGCAAGCACCTTTTCAGTCTGATCAATGACATTCTTGATCTTGCAAAAGTGGAATCCGGGAAAATAGAACTGTATGAAACCGAATTTCATTTGTACGAGTTTGCCGTAAGTGTAGGCAAAATCATTCGAATTCGGGCGGAACAAAAAATGATAGTGTTTTGTGCTGATATTGCCGATGGTTTACCGGATAAAGTCCGGGCCGATGAAAGGCGGCTGCGTCAGGTTCTTTTAAATCTGCTCGGCAATGCGGTGAAATTCACGAACAAAGGAAAGGTGACTCTGCGCATAGCGCCGATTGAAAATCGAAAATCGAAAATCCTTTTTGAAGTGGAAGACACCGGCATCGGTATTTCAGCGGATGATCTGGAAAAAATATTTGATCCGTTTAAGCAGGTCGGAGATATGAAAAGCAGGGCCGAGGGAACCGGGCTGGGCTTGGCCATC
>JAABTM010000441.1 GCA_011389855.1 Desulfobacteraceae bacterium | reverse complement strand
CGACAAAAGAATCCCGCCGATGATTTCGATGGCCTTCCAATTCTTTAAGCGCCTGAGAAAGGGTCCAATCGCACGCCTTGTCTTTAGTTTCCCGGTTGGCGAGGCGCGAAAAGGCGCTGTTGAGAAAACGATTGATAAAATCGGCATTTTCCCTGTTAAAAATCCAGCTTTCCGGATCGAAAATAATCAGGATATGCACGCCGCATTTTCCGCCCTGAACGCACAACTCCACTCCCGGCAATATGTATATTCCCCTTTTCCGAGCTTCTTTTCGCAGCGCTTTATATTCATTCAATATAAATTTATTGTGGTTGGTAACGAATCCGAGGCGAATATCTTCTTCCTCCAATCGCCCCACCCATCGCTTCTTGAAAGAGACGTCTTCCGGGACCTCAAGGAATTGTTCATCGCTCTCCGTATGAAGGTGAAAATCCGCTCTCAGCCAACGTGAGCCCGATGCAAAAAGGTTAGAAAAAGGAGCTTCCGGTTTCACCATGCATTCCATCGTTTCGCTGTCCCTCATTTCCTCAACCGATCCATCGCATACTTCACGCTCACCCCCAACCGTTCGATGGCCCGGGCCAGGACGCCGATTTCGTCGCCGCGGCGGGTTTCTTCGATGGTCACGTTCATCTCTCCGGTGCTCAGTTGGTCGGCGACCGACGTCAGCCGCTTGATGGGGGTGGCCAGGTTTCTGGCCAGCAGGAGGGAGACCATGATGATGGTAACTGTCGCGATCAGCAGGATGACCATCGACAGCATTTGGAGCTGTTTGACCCTTCCGAAAGCTTCCGCGTAGTTCTGCCGGGCCGCCAGGACCCATCCCCTGTCGGTCTCCATCATGTAGGCGATGGTCTTTTCGCCGTTTTCATCCTCGAACACCACCCGGTTTTCACCCCGTTCCTTCATGGCGACAAAAGTGGGATGATCGCTGAAATCCTTTCGGATCTTTTCGTATTCCTTGGCCTGGTGGGCGATGACCTGCCCGTTTTTATCCAGCAGGAAGGCGTAGCCGGTCTCGCCAATGGCCAGATTGGTGACCGCATCGGAGATTTCGGTGATGGTCATGGCGATGGCCAGCACCCCGGCGATTCGCCCGTCCGTCTCTTTTATGGGAGCGGCCAGCACAAGGGCCGGCTTGCCCGAGGTCTTCCCGATGAGCACCTGCTCTCCCAGCTCCTCGCCCGACAGGACCCCCTTCACATACTCCCGGTCGCCGTAGTATTTGGGGGGATTGCCGTCGTTGCGCCCGATGTTCCGGCCGTCCGGGGCCACGGTAAAAGCCAGGTAGTTCCAGTCATATACCTCGACGATGTCCCGGAGGATGGGGTTCTGCTCCGCCGCGTTCATGGACCGCATTTTTTCCAGGGCCGCGTTCTGAACCAGCATCCGCCGGTTCATATCCACCCAGTCGTTGACCTTCTGGTTCAGCCGGGTGGCGACGCCCAGCAGTTCTCCATGAACCTGATCGGAAACCGTGTCGATCATGGCCCGGTGGGTCACCGTCCAGATCAGGAGGATGGGAATCAGGGACACCAAAAGCATGGAGATGGTGATTTTCGCGCCGATGCCGAATTTTGCCATACTGTCTTTCATCGCGGATGCCTGCCTTTCCGTTACAGATATGCCGCCACGTCGTCGCGGTATCGCTTTTCCCGGACGGGATCATCGATCTCCCGGCAGATGATCCGCGCCAGTTCCGGGAGATCCGAGCGGGCGCCGCCCCCCGCGCCTCTCCATTGCCGGACGGCGTTGTCGAAAATGATCTGGGAAACGGGCCCCATGACCCGCGCCAGTTGGGTTTTCAAGTCGTCCAGGGCGTCCGAAAGGGCTTCGGACGAAACCGGCGTCTCGCCCAGGGCCTTCAAAGCCCCCTCGACCACGGATCGGATATCGAGGGGTTTCCGATAATGACGTTCGATGGCGGCGGTTTTCAATGTGGCCTGGAGCAGCGAGGAATTCGACCCGGTCATGAGGATGCACCTGGCGCCGGGGACCTTTGATTTGACAAAGGCCAGAAACCTCACCCCGTCCACGGCGCGGGGGATCGCCAGTTCCGTCAGGACCAGATCGACCGGGTCCCGACGAAGGATCTCCCTGGCCGCCTCGGCGCTGTCGGCGTGTCGGCTTTCCATCCCCTCATGGGCCGCGAACGCATTGGTCAGGGCGCCGACGGTTGCGGGGTCCGGATCGACAATAATCAACCGTTTCATATCATCATCCTCTTCCCTGGCGGTATTCAATCCCCTAAGCCTATATTTTTATACTTTATTTTCTGGAAAAGCTCAATGGGTATTCTTGGGGCGGACTTGCCCCGGATATCGAAACGTATTACCATCCGCTCTCACTGAACCGCCAAAAAGGAGCACCAGACCGATCGCATGAAACCGCAAGACGACATCACCGCCATCCAGCTTCAACGCCGCCTGCCCAAGGCCGACCCCGGTCAGGAATTGGACGCCATCACCGTCAAGGGCGCCCGGGAGCACAACCTCAAGAACATCGACGTGGAACTGCCCAAAAAGAAGCTCATCGTCTTTACCGGCGTCTCCGGGTCGGGCAAGTCCAGCCTGGCATTCGACACCATCTTCGCCGAGGGGCAGCGGCGGTACGTGGAATCGCTCTCCGCCTACGCCCGCCAGTTCATCGGCCAGATGGAAAAGCCCAAATACGACACCATCCGGGGGCTGTCGCCCACCATCTCCATCGAGCAGAAGGCGGCCAGCAAGAACCCGCGCTCCACCGTGGGCACCATCACCGAGATCTACGACTACCTCCGGGTCCTTTTCGCCCGCATCGGCGAGCAATTCTGCATCCACTGCGGCAAGAAAGTGGGGCGGGGCGACGCCCAGTCCATGGTGCGCCAGATCCTGGAGATCCCGCCGGGGTCGAAGATCCTGATCCTCGCCCCGCTGGTGGAAAACCGGAAGGGGGAGCACCGGGAAATCCTCCAGAACCTCAAAAAGGACGGATTCGCCCGGGTCCGGGTCAACGGCGTGGTCCAGCCGGTCGAAGAAGTTCAGTCCCTGGCCCGCCACAAAAAGCACCACATCGAGGCGGTGGTGGACCGGCTCAAAATCGCCGGCGGCGACGCCTTCCGGAAGCGGCTCACCGATTCCGTGGAAACGGCCCTGCGCATGGGCGGGGGCCGGCTCATCGTCCATGTGGTGGACCGGGAGGACCTGACCATGAGCGAGGCCCGCTCCTGCTGCGGCGTCGCCTACCCGGAACCCGATCCGCCGCTCTTCTCCTTCAACTCGCCCCTGGGCATGTGTCCCGAATGCAACGGCATCGGCAGCCAGCTCCACATGGACGAGGACAAGATCGTGCCCGACCCGGACCTCTCCATCCGGGAAGGCGCCGTGGCGCCCTGGCGGAACATGTTCACCAAGCCCGGCGGCAACCACTCCTGGGGGATGCGCCAGGTGCTGGCCATGGAATCCCAGTGGGGGATCGAT
>JAABTM010000011.1 GCA_011389855.1 Desulfobacteraceae bacterium | reverse complement strand
TCCGACAACCGGGATAATTTCTTCCAGCGCATCCGGGATAAGGCCGAACAGAAACCGGACGGGTTGTTGATTCTCAATTTCGGCGAACTGGTCCGTTTGTCGGACGGCGAGGTGCTTCAGGAGATCAATTACGCCAGGGAGCTGTTGATCGGGCTGGAAACGCCGATGTTGTTTTGGCTGGACGCCAAAACCGCGTCGCTTTTCGCGAACCGGGCCTCGGATCTGTTTTTGAGGCGGGATCGGAGTTTGATTGAATTTTCGCCGGAGGAAGATGCATCCGAGTTGGCGGAAGAATTGAACCGGATTCTGGCGGCCATTCAGCAGCAGGAAAAGTTCCGGGGGACATTGCCGGATGATGTGATCGAGATCACGCTGGCGGCGCTGCAACGGCGGGAGAACGACCTCCGGCGTCAGATGGCGGCGGTCCGGGGGGCCGGCGATGCCGGGGCGGGGCGGGCCGATTACGCCGAAAAGGGCGGCATTCATGCCCACATTATCCATGCGAACAATGTGGTGAGCGGCGTCATGGTGACGGGCCGGGATTGGGATGATCCCGAAAAGGCGCTCCGGGTTTACCGGGAGGTGCTGGCGAATGGGATTCGTCATTTGCCGCTGAGGGGGATCGATCTGGGGGCGAGCGATCCGGGGAGCGGCAAGCAGCGGATGGATTTGGCGAAGGTTTATGTAGAACTGAATACAACAAGCAAAGAAACTGTCGAAGAACATAAAGAAGATGATTCAAAGTACGACCCGGGCATGGCAAGACTGGAGACTTCAGTTAGGATTGAGCGGGGTCTCAGTGCGATAAAAGCGGTGGCAAATAACAAAAGAGTTGTGCTCCTCGGCGATCCCGGTTCGGGGAAATCGACTTTCATTAACCATTTGACGTTATGCCTTGCTGCCCATGTGGTTCAGCCGAATGCGGGCTGGCTCGACTCATTGGAAGGCTGGCCCCGATCAGAGGCCGAACTGGTACCGATCATCGTGATCCTCCGGGATTTCGCGCGATGGCTGCCGGATACCGATTGCAAGGCCGAACCCTCCCTTTTGTGGGACTTTATCGCGCACAGGCTGGAGGCCCAGCGCCTCGGCCCCGCGGCCGATCCGCTTCACGATGCCCTGGAAGGCGGAAAGGCCATCGTCCTCCTGGACGGTCTGGACGAAATTCCGGGAGACCGCGCCAAGGCCCTGGTCAAGTGCGCCGTCGAGACCTTTGCCGGTCGCTACTCGAAAAGCCGATTCCTGGTCACTTGCCGGGTCCTTTCCTACCAAAATCCGGAGTGGCAACTTGAAAATTTCCCGTCATTTGAACTGGCCCCCTTTGATGAAAAGAAAATCGAGGGGTTCATTTCGGCATGGTACGCGGAATTGTTCCGCATCGGGGAGGTGAAGACGGAAGCCGAAGCCCGCCTGCTGGCTGATCGCCTGCGGTCCGCGGTCCGAAGGCCGGACTTGTGGCGACTGGCGCCCAATCCGCTGCTGCTCACGGTCATGGCCCTGGTCCATGCCCATCGGGGCCGCCTGCCCCAGGCCCGGGCCATGCTGTACGAAGAGACGGTGGACATCCTGCTCTGGCGGTGGGACGAAATCAAGTCGGCGGGCGAGGAAACCATCCCTCGTCTGCGGGAATTGCTTTTTGACGCCGGCCGGGCAGAGACGGATTTGAAGGCCATGCTGTGGAAACTGGCCTTCGACGTCCACGGCGAAACCGGCGATTCGGACGGCGAAGGGTTGGCCGACATCCGGGAATGGCGGCTCGTCGAAGGGCTGGCGGATCTTCACCCGAAAAAGAGCCTCGACTGGGCCCGCCAGGTCATCGATGCGATCAAAATGCGCGCCGGGCTGCTGTTGGAGCGGGAGCCGGGCGTTTACAGCTTCCCGCACCGGACGTTTCAGGAATACCTGGCCGGCGCCCACCTGTCCACTTTGGGGACATTTGTGAAAGAAGGGTGCAATCTGGCCGATGAGGGCGCGTTCTGGCGGGAAGTGGTCCTGCTGGCGGTGGGCCGATTGGTCTACCTGGTGGGCGACGTCGACAAGCCGCTGGGGCTGGTTGGGGAGTTATGCCCGAAAGAGGCGGCAGATGCCGAACCGGCGTGGCGGAAGGCTTGGCTGGCCGGGGAAGTGCTGCTGGAGATGGGGTTGAACCGGGTCCGGGACCGGGAATCGGGAAGGGAATTCATGGGTCGGGTTCCGGATCGGTTGGCGGAGCTGCTTCGGTTGGGGCGGCTCAGTCCCGTGGAGCGGGTTGAAGCCGGTAATGTGCTGGGAAAGCTGGGAGATCCCCGGTTTCGGGCGGATGCATGGTTTTTGCCGGATGAGCCGCTGTTGGGGTTTGTGGAAGTCCCTGTTGGTCCGTTCATCATGGGCAGCGACAAGGCAAAAGATCCGGATGCCAGGGAGGATGAGATGCCCCAACATCAGGTCGATTTGCCGACAGTTTACATGGCGAGGTATCCCGTCACAGTAGCGCAGTTCAGGACGTTTACGGAAGACAGCGGTTATCGGCCCAAAAATCCGAGTAGTCTGCGAGGCATCGACAATCGCCCGGTGGTTCGGGTGACGTGGCATGATGCTATGGCTTATTGCCGTTGGCTGACCGACAGACTGCGAGAATGGGAAGGGACGCCGGAACCGTTAGCGACCTTGCTCCGGGAGAAGAACCGGCGGATTTGCCTGCCGTCCGAGGCGGAATGGGAGAAAGCGGCGCGGGGGGAAGATGGGAGAATCTACCCCTGGAATGGAGAACCGGGGCCGGATCGGGCGAATTACGATGAAACCGGCATCGGCGATCCGAGCCCCGTTGGCTGCTTTCCAAAAGGAAAAACGCCGTTCGAGTGCTTTGACATGGCCGGAAATGTGTGGGAATGGACGCGCAGTCTTTGGGGGAAACGCGGAAAGCTTGAATTCAAATATCCTTATGATCCAAATGATTGGGGTCGCGAAAGCGAAGATGCCGATGACAATATCGTCCGTGTGTTGCGGGGCGGCGCGTTCAGCGACACTGCGGACGACGCGCGGTGCGCCTACCGGCTCAGGTTCAACCCGGACGACCGGTACTCGTTCATCGGTTTTCGGTGTGTGTGCGCTCCCAATACCTCTGGCCTCTGATTACTCTGGACTCTGGCACTCTGGATAAAAAAATGGTCTGAACCGGGATGGCCGGGATTAAAGGATGACCAGGATGAACCCGCTCACAATCCCATCAATCCCTTAATCCCGGCCATCCCGGTTCAGACAGTCTATACAACCCGACAAAAACAGGAGACCCACCCATGAAACTCATCGCCATCCTCATCATCATCATCTGCTGCTGGTTCCTCATCGCCGCCCCCCAGGTTAACGCCCAGAAGATCGGCTTCGTGGAAGACTTCGCCCTGGCCGGGGACCGGGCCGAGGCGTTGAAGGGATTGGTTCCGGGAACCACCGAGTATTATTTCTACAGTTGCCTCCACGCCCAGCACGCCGGCGACTACGCCAAGGTCAACGACCTGCTGAAAAACTGGATCAAGCGGGAGGGCTACACGGCCCAGGTCAACGAAATCCTGAACCGGCAGGCCCTTCTGGAATACCAGAAAAACCCCAAAAAATCCCTCGAACACATCCGGAAAGCCCTCGACCTCCGGTTCGACCACCAGCGCGAGACCACCGACCGCCGGACCGATTACCCCACGTCCCTCGACCAAAATCTTATCTCCCGACCCCGGTTCATCCAGACCGCCTTCGCGCGATACCGAAACCTCCAGGGCGTCGAGGACGCCGGGCTTTACGCGCTGCCCATCGGGCAACTCGACCCGGAGCGCCGCCGGGATTTGCTCAACCGGCTGCGGCGGCCCGACATCCCGAACCTGCCCGAGCTGGTGACGGCGGACCTGAAGCACAAGCACAGCGGCGGATTCGGCGCCCATTCCATTCACGGCGATCTGCTCAAGGACCAGCTCGATGAATGCCTGCGTCTGATGCCCGACCTGCGGGACAACTCCCGGTTCATCCAGGTCTATCTCACCAAGCTCGCCCCCTCCGGCGACGTCGATCTCACGTCGAACTTCGAAGAGCGGCGGGCCCACCTGGACCGGATATGGGCCTTTGTCAAGGATTTGGCGCCGGCGCACAATTCCCTCAAGGCCCATGTGCTGTACGGCATCCTCGAGGATGAACAGCGCCGGGGCCGGTACGACGCGGCCCGGGATCTGTTCATGACCTACATCCAGCTTCCCCGGCGGGTCCAGTACATCGACCCCGATTACATCCGCCGCCGGGAGTTCCGCAACCGGGAGGCGGACCTGAACGCCGATTTTTCCTCCGCCACCCGCATGGCGCCCATCGGGTCCGACGACGCGCTGGTCCGGGACTACCTCGCCCATTATTTCATCGACGCCAGGGATTTCAAAGCCTTCGCCAAATACATCCGGAACGATTATCTCCAAAACATCTTCGTCGAAACCAAAATCGTCAACGGCGTCGGCGACATGGAACAGTGGTACTCCCTCATGGACCCCAACCAGTACCGCCGCCTCAAGGAGCGGGTGGATCTGGCCTTCGCCCATACCAACCCGCGGTTTTTCACCCGCGAGACACCGGTCTCCCTGGATCTCTTCGTGAAAAACGTCGAAACCCTCATCGTCAAGATCTTCGAGCTGAACGCCTTCAATTATTTCACGGACAAAAAGGAAGACATCGACACCGCCATCAACCTGGACGGCCTCTCCGCCACCTGGGAGCGGACGGAAACCTACGACGCGCCGCCCCTCCGGCGGGTCCGCAGGCATTTTGAATTTCCGGAGATCGAAGCGCCGGGCGTCTACGTGGTGGAGTTCATCGGCAACGGCCGCAGCTCCCGGGCCGTGATCCGCAAGGGGAAGCTCTTTTTCACCGAGACCATCGGCCCGGCCGGCCACGAATTCCGCATCTACGACGAATTGAACCGCCACCGGCCCGACGCGACCCTGTGGCTCTCCGGCCGGGAGTACGCGCCCGAACCCGACGGCGCGATCATCGTCCCCTTTTCCACGAACCCAAGGGATCAAAAAGTGGTGCTGAGGGAGGGAAATCTCTGCTCCCTGGCCCGGTTCCAGCACCAGGCGGAACGATATCGCCTGTCGGCGGGATTTTACGTGGACCGGGAATCGCTGCTCAAAGGCATGAGGGCCAAGGTGCTGGTGCGGCCCGAGCTGACGGTCAACGGTTATCCCGCGGCCCTGTCCCTGCTGGAAGGGGTCCGGCTGTCGGTCGAGTCGATCGACGGCGACGGCGTCTCCACGACCCAGGACGCGTCGGATTTCGCCCTCCACGAAGACCGGGAATCGGTCCATGAATTCCAGGTTCCGGAGAATCTGGCCGCCCTTCGGTTTACCCTTAAGGCGGAGATCCGGAACATCAGCCAAAATGAAAAGCAGCCGCTGTCCGCCGAATATGGCTGCAAGATCAACGGCATCGACGCCACCCTCCACGTCCACGATCTGTTCCTCGGGCGGGACGGGGACGACCACGTCGTCCATGTGCTGGGCAAAAACGGCGAGCCCGCGGCGGGCCGGCCGGTTCAATTCGACTTCAAACACCGGTATTTCCGTGAGCCCGCCCATGCGGTGCTCCAGACGGACGACAAGGGACTGATCCGGCTGGGACCCCTCGACGGCATCGACCGGGTGACGGCCCGGGGGCCGGGGGAGGTTTCCCGGACCTGGCCCATCCCGGCGGACCGAAGCCAGATGCCGCAGGTCTTGCACGGACGGGCCGGCGAGACCCTCCAGTTGCCCTATGCGGAAGACGAAATCAAAGGATTGACGCTTTTGGAGATCCGCATGACCACGTTCGCGGCCGACCGCACCGACGCCCTGTCGGTCGGAAACGGGTTTTTACAGATGGAGGGGCTGCAACCGGGGGATTACGCCCTCTTTTTCCGGGACGAAGGCCGCCGCATCGACATCCGGATGACCGCGGGCGAGGAAAAGGCCGGCGTGGTGATCTCCGATTCCCGGGTCCTGGAGGCGAGCCCCGGCGGGCCGCTTTCCATCTCCGGCGTAAAGGCGTCGGATAAAACGATCGAGGTTTCCCTCGGAAATGCGACGCCGTCCGCGCGCCTTCATGTTTTCGCCACCCGAATGACGCCTGCTTTCGATCCTTTCGCCGGGCTCCACGGGGTCGGCCTGCCGACCCCCTATGTCTTCCGGCCGTCCCGTCCCGAATCCCAGTACGTGGCCGGGCGGGACATCGGCGACGAATACCGGTACATCCTGGACCGGAAATACGCCCAAAAGTTCCCCGGCAACATGCTCCGGCGGCCCGAGCTGCTGCTCAACCCCTGGGAGGTCCGGAAGACCGAAACCGCCACCGATCAGGCCGGGGCCGGCACGGCCTACGAGAGCGCCCGGCCCGGCGCCGATGCGATGGTGCGGGAACCCGGTACCCGGTTCAGGGGGGAGGAGGCCGCGTCGGATTTCAGCAACCTCGATTTCCTGGCCCATTCATCGGCGGTCCTGGTGAACCTGAAGCCCGACAAAAAGGGCCGCGTGACCATCGACCGGAAAGAGATCGGCGACCATTCGCTGATTCTGCTGGTGGCCGTCGATCCCCTGTCCACGGTCTACCGGGAGGTTGCCCTGCCGGCCACGGACATCGCCCGGCGGGATCTCCGGCTCCGGGACAAGCTCGATCCCACGATCCATTTCACCGAGCAGAAGGAAATCTCCATCGTTCCGGCCGACGAGACGCTCCGGATTTCGGACATCGCCACGGCCGAGTTCGAGGTGTTCGACACCCTGGGCAAGGTCTACCGGCTCATGGCGACCCTGAGCGGGGACGCCACCCTGGAAAAATTCAGCTTCATCCTCCGCTGGCCCGACATGGACGACGCGGAAAAAGCCGACAAATACGCCGAATTCGCCTGCCACGAACTCAATTTCTTCCTGTACCACAAAGACCGGCCCTTCTTCGACCGGGTGATCTGGCCCTACCTGGAAAACAAGAAGGACAAGACCTTCATGGACCACTGGCTCCTGGGGGCGGACTTGACGCCGTATCTCGATCCGTGGGCCTTTTCGCGGCTCAACATCGTGGAAAAGATCCTGCTGGCCCGGGGAGGACCGGGGGACCATGGCCGAATCGGCCGGTTCGTGAAGGAGCGGTTCGAGATGATCCCGCCGGACGTCGAGCGGTTCAACCGGGCCTTTGACACGGCCCTGCGGGGCAGCGCCCTGGAGGAGGACGCTTTCGGGATCGACGATCTCAAGGCGGTGCTGCGGGATAAAGACGGCGAAGCGCCCATGAAAGAACTGGCCTTCGATATGGCCATGGAAACCGAGGCGATGGCCCCCGCCCCGGCGATCCGCAGCGATGCCATGGGCGCCGCCAAGACTATGGCCGCCCGGTCGGCCGCGCCGCCGCCGGCCCCGGAAAGCGGGCGGGCGTTCAAGAAACGGGCGCGACGGGAGGCCCGTCAAAAGGCCCGGCCGTTCTTCCGGAAGCTCGACAAAACCAGGGAATGGGCCGAGAACAATTATTACCATCTGCCCATCGCGGAGCAGGACGCCGATCTGATCACCGTGAACGGGTTCTGGAAGGATTACGCCCTGAGCGACGCGGCGGCGCCGTTTTTCTCCGAGGCCTTTTCCGAGGCGGTTTCCAATTTCGCCGAAATGATGCTGGCCCTGTCGGTACTGGATCTGCCGTTCGAATCCAAAACCCACAAAACCGACGCCGACGACCGGAGCTTTTCGTTGACCGCCGGCAGTCCGCTGATCGCCTTCCACCAGGAGATCCGGCCGGCCCCGGCGGCCGAGACGCCGCTGCCCATGATGGTGACCCAGCGGTATTTCCGTCCCGATGACCGGTACCGGTACGAGGGCAACGAGCGGTTCGACAAGTTCGTGTCCGACGAGTTCCTGCTCCAGACGCCTTACGGGTGCCAGGTGGTGCTGAGCAATCCGACGTCCTCGCGACGGAAGCTGCGGCTCCTGCTCCGGATCCCGCTGGGCGCCATGCCCCTGAAGGAGGGGTTTTATACCGAAGGGGAGCACGTCGCGCTGGAACCCTACGCCACCCAGACCTATGAATACCATTTCTATTTTCCGGCCGCCGGAACCTTCGGCCATTACCCGGTGCAGGTGGCCCGGAACGAGGCCTTCGTGGCCGGGGCCGAACCGTCCAACCTGAACGTGGTGGCCCGGCTCACGAAGATCGACACGGAATCCTGGGCCTACGTGTCCCAGAACGGCGATCCCGAGGCGGTCCTCGCCTTTATGAAATCCCACAACCTCAACCGGATCGACCTGTCCAAGATCGCCTTCCGGATGAAGGACCGGGAATTCTTCGACGCGGCCCTGGACCTGCTCCGGTCCCGGCATGTCTACGATCACACGCTCTGGTCCTATGGGCTCCATCATGGGGCCGAACCGGCCATCCGGGAGTACCTGGAGCATTCCGAGTACGCCGACCGGGTGGGTTACGCCATCGACACGGCCCTGCTGACGGTCGATCCGGTGGAACGGAAGACGTACCAGCACCTGGAATACAGGCCCCTGGTCAACGCCCGGGCCCATACCCTTGGGGACGAGCGGAAGATCCTGAACGACCGGTTCAACGAACAGTATCACGACTTCATGTCGGTGCTGTCCTACCGGCCCCATCTCGACGACGCGGACCTGACCGCCGTGGTCTACTACCTGCTGCTCCAGGACCGCGTGGCCGAGGCCATCGCCTTTTTCCAGCGGATCGAGCCCAAACGTCTGGCGACGCGGCTCCAGTACGACTATCTCCAGACCTACATCGATTTTTACACGGGCGACCTGGACCGGACCCGCAAGGCCGCGGCGGCGTATGCCGATTACCCGGTCCCGCGCTGGCGAAACTTTTTCCGGCAGGCCGCGGATCAACTGGCGGAGATGGAAGGCGGCGCCGCGACCGTGGCGGACGACAAGGATCGGGACCAGGTCCAGTCCCGACTTGCGGCCACCGCGCCCAGCCTCGACTTCTCGGTGGAATCCCGCCGGATCACGATCCGGTACCGGAACATTGAGGAATGCCGCATCCGCTACTACCCCATGGACATCGAACTGCTCTTTTCCCGGAACCCCTTCGTGACGGACGACGCCGACCACTTCGGCTACATCCGCCCCAGCGAAACGGAGACCGTGGATCTGCCGGCCGGAGGGTCGGTCCACACCGTGGACCTGCCCGAGCAGTACCGTAGCAGCAACCTAATGATCGAGGCCACGGCCGGCGGCATCCGAAAATCCCAAACCTACTACGCCAACTCCCTGGACGTCCGGATCATTGGCGACTACGGCCACCTACAGGTCGCCCACGACCTGACCCGAAAACCCCTGCCCATGACTTACGTGAAGGTCTACGCTCGTATGAAAGGCGGCGACGTGCGGTTTTATAAAGACGGCTACACCGATCTCCGGGGGCGGTTCGATTTTGTTTCGCTGAGCACGGATGAACTGGATAATGTTGAAAAATTCGCCATCTTGGTGTTGAATGAGGAGCATGGGGCGGTAATTCGGGAGGCGGTGCCGCCAAAGCGGTAAAAAAGGTTTCGCCGTGAACCTTGGTTTCCGGCGAATTTAAAAATTAGTTGATGTCGGCGTCCATAAGGTTTTTAATTTCTTGGATTGTCACGGTTTCCCTGTCCGATTTTGTATACAGGAAGAGCAAGAAAATTTGATGGTTCTCCCGATCAACGCCTCGATGCCGACCGCCACATCTTTCTTGATGGAAGGATATCGCTTTCGAAGCTTTTTGATGCAACGCTTAAAGGATTCGCCGAAGTGGATGCTAAATGGCATCGAGATCTTTCACCCAATCTTGCGAGACGGGAGAGGCTTTGGCTTCTTCAATAAGCTTTTCCAACAGACCGGACGCGGCCAGAAAAGCATCTTCGGGTTCCGCTTCCCTGCGCGTAAGGTTGTCTAAAATCAACTCGATTTTGTCAAAAGACGCCATGTCCACCATGACGGCTTTGGGTTCGTTATCCTGATAAACGATGGGAAACCGGTTTTTTGACCAGAATTTTTCTGGAATCATAAGGGGGGCTCCTTTTGCGTTTTCGAAATAGGGTATCATAACCAACAAAAATGGCAAGATGATCATACTTGAAAAGGATCGGTATGTTGATATTGAAATCCTCGCTGGAATCCTTTGCAACCCGCTGTAAAATGTTTTCCGGAGAATTTTTCGCCGGTTCCACAGAGAAGAAGTGGATGACGATGAGGCGGAACCGCCGAAGCGGTAGCGGGCTGTTCGAGTTGCTGGGAATGCCCGATGGCGATATTGTCATTCTATGTCAAATATAGTGTGCTGCAAAGGGGGTGGGAATGGAAACGGATCTGACTTGCAAAAGAAAAAGAATCAGCATCGAATTGTCGGAGCCGATTGTTAACAAGCTCGACAATCTGGCCCGGAAGGTTGAATCCAGCAGAAGCGAACTGATCCGCCGGCTGATCTCTGAAAGCTTGCTTGAAAAGGAGAAGGAAGAAATTGAAGCGAGCCTGAAAGAAGGGTATCTGGCCAATTATGGGTTCGTCAAAGAAAGCAGCCGGGAGTGAGTTTTTACATCGGGTGACGGTTTTAAATTGCATTAAGGGATATTGAAAAGTTCAATATCACCATACCGCGCGTAGGGGCGAAAAATTTTTCGCCCCTACTTTAATAAATTCTGAACCCCTAATGCTTTAATATCAATGTATCACCCTTTTCTCATTTTTGAAGTCCAGAAACAAACGGATGGGTCAGCGGCATGTTTATGGTTGATGGCGTCGCTGGATATTGATACGGTGTGCATAAAAGGCAGCGCAAATTTTTTCTATGAACTGGAGGTGATGAAAAGTGGAACTGAACACGTTGCTGGCCCAAGCGGACAACATGAGATTCAAGCTGCTCGGCATTTTAGGCCGGGATGAGGGGAAAAAAATAAAATCATCTTTTTATCAATTGGGCGCGGCATCATACGCTTGATTACATGAAACCATTGTTTTTTATTAAAATATTAATTGATTACGAAATCGCGCGGTTCATTGTTCAAAAGATGATGGTCAGCATTGACAGCTCAAACAGGTTTTCCGTTCCTCTACTGTCAAAATCCATGGTGAAGGCATACGGGGACCGGGATGTGGTCAAGCGGTCATTGAGGGCTTTTCTTACAACTCTTGCGCATTTTGGGTTCTTTCAAGAAACGATGCAAACACTTTTTGGGTAAATGACAAACAAACGCTTTCCAATGAGCAGGTTAAAGAGTTTATTGTTCTTTATTCCACATGCTTTATCCAATCCAAAGTAGTCAATCTGAAGGAAGTAAAACCTGAGTTTTTCTATTTTTTTCAGCCCATTGACTTAAATGCAACCGCCATTGAATTCAACGGCGTCAGATGGGAGTACATAAGAGAGGTGGGGAGAAGAATTGTTCTTTTGATTTAATATCCAAAACTTTATCTTTAGGGATTCAAACGATAACAGGTTAATAAGTGAAAAAATATGAAAAGATTGAGCACCCCAAAAAGCTGGCTTGAATATCAAGGGTTCGAGGATGGAGCGCATCCTTTTGAAATCCTTGCTGCGGAAAATGATCCGCATCTTGAAGATTATTTTCAGGAATTCAGCTATTTTGAAGAGATTGAGAAACCGAAAACTACATTTCTCTTTCTTCCCAGAGGCACCGGAAAAAGCGCCAATCGCGTTTTACTAACCAGCCGGTGTGAAAAAACTCTGGACGCTGGCGACCCCGGAGCCGAGGTTCGTCTGCCGATTACTTATACTGATTTTCATCGACTGATCCACAAAGAAAATGTTACTCTTCAGAATCATGTGGACGGGATTCTGCGAGAACTCGTCCCCCGCTTACTGGAAGTGGGGGTGAAACACGACCGGTTGGATAAGCTTTCCAAAAACGCCATGTACGATTTGGTCTGGTTTCTTGCACACTATCCTGAACGGCTTTATTCGGAGGCGGTTCAAAAACAGATCCGCAACATCAAGGGCATGTCCGATAAAGAAAAAAGCACGATTGCAAAGGGTTTGATAGAGATGCCAGCAAAGTTTTTGGAGCAGTATATTCCGGGCGTAGGGCTGTTAACCCAGGCGCTATCAACCTTTGTCGGCACACCTTTTAAAGCGGAGGATATCCCGAAATTAGAACGCTCTCCGCTGGAATTGATGTCATGCGTCTATGAAATAGCAAAAGAGCTTGAAATTGGAAAAATTTACATATTCATTGATCGCATCGATGAATATTGTGAAATTCACGATGTGGAAAAAGCAGTGCAGCTCATTCGACCTATGGTGGAGACCATACCACTTTTGGAACTGCCCGGGTTTGTGTTTAAATTCTTTTTGCCTCTGGAATACCGTTCTCAACTGCTTCAAAATTTGCGATCTGATCGACTGGACGCCTATTCCTATGCCTGGTCTGAATTTGATTTGAAAAAAATGCTCGAGAATCGATTGGGTGCATTCTGCCAATCCGACGATATGGAAGCTCGCAGAAGCTTTGCCCGATTGTTTCAAAATAAAAGCGAAACCGTTGTAGACGACATCGTTCGATATTCTGACAGCTCCCCCAGAAACATGCTGAAACTGGCAAAACGCATTATTGACGAACATACCAAAAATGTTTTCGATAACGGCATCGAAGAGAAGATCAGCGATGAAACCTATATGAGAGCGCTTGGCATTTTCGCTGAAGAGCAGATTGAATGGCGGTCCCGAGGGCATGAAATTATTTCCAATCTCGGTCGGTTGGATCTTTCCGAACGGAAAACGGTAGAATCATTGATCGAAGAAGACCCCCGCATTTCTTTCAAGACGGAAGGGATTTCCGGCAAGGAAATCACGCAAAAATGGCGGGAAGACAGCGGATTTGAATATCCCGATTTTACGATTGACGATGTGATCCGATTTTTGGGCGTATCGAAAATTCAAGCCCAGGAAATCGCAAGGCAATGGGAGGACGCCGGCCTGATTCAATCTCATTTCAAAATCGTGGATAAGGGACTGTCAACATACGTTCACACCAAAAAGGAGGTCGCATCATGACACCGGCGTCGCGGCGAATCGAAACCGCCCAATTCATCAATCGGATTGATGAGCTGAAAACGATTAAGACAGAAAAACTTGAGCCGCTTGCCAAGGGCGCAAGCCTGTTCCAGTTCATCACCACGGTGTCGGGCATACCCGGCATCGGAAAAACGACGTTGCTGGAAAAAACCGCCGGAATTGCCGGTGAGCTAGGAGTTCAGCATATCGTTGTTTCCCTAGGAAAAAATTTGGCCGAAAAAAAAGCGCCGTTTTACATGTTCAATGAAATTGCGGAAAAATGCTTTGAAAAAGAGGCGATTCAAAGCATTCAAGGGAAACTCTTGTCTCTGCCCCAACTGAATGAAGATCAGCAGAGGAATCTTTTAAATCATTATTCGCAGCATTTGATTCATTTTCTGAAAGACCACCCAACGGTTCTGATGATTGACGACAGTCACCGCTTAAACGAATTGGAGCGGAAATTACTGGAAGGCGTTATGGAGCGCGTCGCCCGTTTGAATAAATTGCTCGTGATTTTGGCGGGAAGATCGGACCTACGATGGCGAAGTTTCGAGCTTCGAAGACGAACCCATCGCATCGCCTTGAAACATTTTGATAAAGAGGAAACAGACAAACTGATCATCGCGCCAAAGGATGATCGCCTGAGCAACAAGATTTATCAGCTTACGCGCGGATACCCCCTTGCCAGCGTCCAGGCCATTGAATGGATGGGCGACAATTTAAGCGGTGCCGCCCCTGAGTTTTACCAGCAATTGACGGAGAGAGAAACGGATCTGGTTTTATCGCTCACGGACACGATTCTGACCCAATTTATCCTCATTGACATACCGGATCAGGACAACCGTCGTTTTCTTGAAAACCTTTTGAAAATCACAAGCCCGCTTCGTCGGTTTGACAACGACATCCTGTTTGATTTGCTAAGGTATCTTCACCCTCAAGAGGATAACGTCGATACCATCGAGACACTCCGATACATTCGGGAGATGTCGGCTTCCACTCACTTGGTGACGTGGAACAGTCAAAAAATGGGGTATTCCACTGACAATGCCGTCCGAAGGCTGCTGGCCCTATCGATGAAGTACAAAGAAAAAGACACTTACATGGCCATTCATAGACACATGGCGTCCTTTTATCATGACGAGATGAAAACCACGATGGCCAAAGATTCCAGTTCCCCTCAAAGCGTCTTATATTTGGTGGAATTTATTTTTCACGATATATCGCATCAAATTGCTGAAAAGGATTTTCAACACCGCATCGAAGACTTTGAAGAACTGATTCTGGAGAATTTTCAAAAATACAAATACCGTGAAAAAAATCATTTTTATGAAGAATTTAAAAATGATGAAGAGTTGCACGAGCTTCTGGGGGGAAACCACGAAAGAATTATCGAGGTTGTAAAGAAACATCTATAACGCAAGTGAGGGCTACATCATGCCGGAAAAGCTATTCATTGGTCGAAAACGCTATTTAGAGACCTTTACTCAGATGCTTGACGCCCCTGATGGCGGGCCTTTCATCCTCAATTTATATGGGCCGGGCGGCATCGGCAAGACGAAAATTTTGCAAAAAATTGAGGAGTTGTGCGACGAAAGAAAGATGCCTCATACGAGCGTTATCGATTTGTACGGCTTTGAAATGAGTTCCCGGTTGAGCGCCGTAGAAATGAAAATCGCCGGCGATTTGACAGAAACAGCAGAATCGGATCCGATGAAAACATATCGAGCGGTTAGGGATGCGTATAAAGGCAAACCGCCTCATGAACGAGGTATTGAATATAAACAACAGTTTATAAAAGATCTTTCATCCTGGGCGAAGCGAATTGCGGACGAGGGAAAAAAGGGGGTTTTGATATTCGACACCTTCGAGGAAGTCCGTTACACCCTCGTGGGGATTCGGATGTTAAACGACTGGCTGCCTGAATTGCAATCCGCCGTGGTGGTCATATCGGGGCGACAGAACCCTGATGAAATCGATTTTCCAGACAATATAAAAGATTTGGTTGTTCCAGAAAAAGTGAATGAGTTTTCCACAGAAGAAGCTATCGAATATTTAGAGGAAAGGGGCCTATGGAGTGCTGTTCAGGAAGAAAAAATTGATGATAAACTGTTTGATTTATCCAGGAAAAAGCCTTTGCTGCTTGCGTTGAGCGCCGACTGGATGATGGAGCATGATTTTTTTCCAACCATAGATATTGGGGCGCTGGTGGAGGGGGTGGATCGGAAATCTTTTGAGAAAAATTTGGTTCAAAGGCTGCCGATGCTGGCGGGCGAGCAGCCAGGCATTGACATTCCTCCTGAAAGATTGGTTCTGCCCGCAATGGCCCATATCATAGAACCTTTAAACGAAAAGATGTTGAAAGTTTTATTGCCCGGTTTTCTGGAAATCAGAAAAGTTCTGAAAAATCTTGACGAAACATCTTTTGTTAAGGGTTTTCCTGTTGGCAACCCCCTGGCGTATTGGTTCCAGGATGAATTGAGGTCCCTTTTTCACAAACATGTGTTCAGGGATCAGGACGTCGAAAAAGAAAAATGGAAACAGTCGCGTATAGATATCAGTAAGCGAATGCTATCGTATTATAATGATAAAATAAATGAAGCAGCGAGAAGAGGTGATAAAATCGCAGTAGAAAGAGCGAAAGCATCGAAATTATTCCATGAAATATTTATTGATCCCGGAAAAGGAATGAAAAAATTTCAGCGCGAATTCCAGGCTGCTCGGGAAAATCACCAGTATGGCTTTTCATCCTTATTGCTCTCAGCCGTTCGATTTAACCTTAATGATCTTTCGGAACCCCAAAGATATCACTTCATGCTTCAGGAAGGCCGATGGTTAAGGGATATGGGCGCCGTAAAACGCGTGCAAAAGCGGTTTGAAGAGCTGCTGGAGACGAACCCGAAAGATCCGGAAAGGACGCCATACATCTATAATGCGCTTGGCGCCACAGCCATGAAAATGGGCCAATACCAGGAAGCGCTGAAATATCACGAGAAAAGTCTTGCATTGAGCAAATTCCACTGCATTAACGATAGAATACCGACTGAGGAACAGGCGCTTGGCGAAGTTTATCTTTTAATGGGAAATTGGGAAAAATCGGTTGAATATTTTAAAAAAGCGCATCAATCGGCTATGAAAAACCTGAATCAAATAGATGATAAGGAGAAAAGAAATGCATTGGGCGGCATTGCCGATATCTTAGCCAACATAGGATATGCATACGGCATTTCTGGACAATCTGATGTTGGAAAGGACTATATTGAACAAGCGATTGGGATCCTGGAGAATTTAAACGCACCAAAACGAACGGCAAAAGCCCGGATTATTAGGTGGGATATTTTGAGAAGAAAGGGCTTTAAAGAAGGAATCGTCGATGGAATTAACAAAGCCATAGGCGAATTCGAGGAAATCGATCATGAGAATCGCGCTGAAGGATATTTTTATTTAGGGTATGCTCAATGGTACCAACTGATTACAGGTGATAATAGAAATTTTACTGACGATGAACGTGCGCTTTTAAACAAAGCTGCTGCTTCATTTGAGCAATCGATTCAGTTGTCAAGGCAGTTTGATATCCCTAAAGAATTGCCTCGCGCGCTTCACGAACTTGGCTCTGTTTATTGGTTGTTGGGTAAGCAAAAGGAAGCCCGGCAAGTCAATGATGAGGCTTTTGAAAGGGCGCTGTCTTCACATGACATTTATTATGCCATCAATGCTTTGGTGAAAAAGGCGGAATTTGATTTAGAAGATCGAAACTTTAGCGCAGTGAAGTTACACGCCAGGGAAATGTTTGAAAAATTTGAAAAAACAGGCTATAATTTTCCGTTGTTTTTTGGAAGGATGAAAAGAATTATAGGCGATGTCGCTTATGAAGAAAAGAACTACGCTAAGGCCTTTCAGGAATATGGCAAGGGCTTGCTCTTGATAGCCCAACACGGTGGCTATGGGGATTACACCGTTGACAAGGAACTTGACCGTTTAGAGAGCAAAATCAATGAGCTGAAGCAAAATCATCAATCCTCCTGCTGTGCAAGATTAAAAAACTACTGGGGAAGCCAAGGCGCCGATAATAAGTTTCCCAGATTGATGGCCTTTGTGGATAAACATGTTACCCGCTTGGCATTAAAAGGGATAACCCCAGCGACTCTGGATGATTACCCAGCCGATGACCCGAAAGGATGTTGAACGTGGAATTGGAAAGCGAGGGCCTGCGGAACTGGTTTGACGAAATCGCATACCAATGCGACTGTGGGCGGTATCCTTACATTCTGAACGAAGAACGCGGCTTTCAAGCGGCTTTAAAAAGCGTCTATTGTGAAATTACCCCGGAGTGCAACAATAGTTGCCCAGGATGCGGAAACGTCTTTGAAGAAAGATGTGTCATTTGTAAGCCATTTTTATCTGGAGATGATTGGGCTCAAGTGTGTGAAACGCTGATTCCACACGTCTCTCATGTCGTTATTACCGGCGGAGAGCCCACGCTTCATCCCCAGTTTTTCGAGATATTGGATGTGATCGACGCCTATTCAGTCAATTACACGATTTTCACCAATGCTCGCTGGGCGGATTCAACGGAAGTTATCGATGCCCTGAGTCGAAAACGACGATTGAAAGGGTTGGTCGTCTCCCTCCACGGGGCTGACGATTTCAGTCATGAAGCCTTCACGCAAACGCCGGGATCATACCGTGAAACCATTGAAAACATAAATCTGGCCGTTTCTGCCGGGCTGCCGGTTGTCCTCTCAACGGTAATGACGCTTTACAACTGCGATCTTGTCTCAAAGATATGTACGCTGGCGCGTTATTTGGGCGCAGAAGGGGTGTCTTTCAATCGTCTTATCGGTTCTGAAAAAAGCGGCCTCGAACCCAAGCCGGAACAGGCGCTGTCCGCTTTAAGAAACATTGCATCCCTCAGCGCCCAAGGGGCGAGAATCAGAACCGGAGCGGCGATCCCACACTGTTTTTTCCCCTCATCTGCAGCGGTGTGCGGCGCTGGCGCTTCCTTTATCACCATCGACCCATGGGGAAACGTAAGGCCTTGCAATCATTCAAAAGTAATTGCCGGGAATGTTTTGTCCGATTCAATTCAAGCGATTTTAGAATCGGAAGCACTGCGCAAATGGCGGTGGTTTATGCCCGAACCCTGCAGAGGATGTCCGATTTTTTCCATCTGCGGAGGTGGGTGCAAAGCTGAATCTTTCCTGACCCGGAAGCGCAAAGATCCATTAATGGGCGCTCCAATATCCCGAACCTTGGTTGATGCGGCGATCGATGCTGTTCCATGTCCATAATAATCATATTTGCCCTGATAAAATTTCAATTTCCGACCCGGAAACCGTTGTCCATGACCTACGCTAAAAGCAAACTTCAGACGCTTGAAGCCATTTATCAGAAGGGATACGAGTCCGATATGGCGAATCGCGTATTGGACAAACTGATCCAACTGGAGATAGACAACGCCCGATGTGATTTGGCCGAGCTAAAAGCCTCACTGAAATCCTTTGAAACCCGCTACAAAATGTCATCTGAAAATTTTTTTGACCGGTTCCACAAAGGAGAACTGGGAGATGAGGCGGATTTTTTTGAATGGAGCGCAACCTATGATATGCACCGATCCGCCCTTGAACGATTCTCCAAACTTTCAGGCGCTTCTCTATGACCATCGCTCGGGATCGTCTGGAAAGCATCCCGAAGCGTTAGAGCAATTTTTTCCACATTTTCATTGACAAAAGCCCTCTTCCTATCTAGACTCATCAACTCTCCGAAGAAATTCGGTTCATCGCCACAGTTGTTTTCCACTTCCAGAAGGCGCCGCTCAGGCGGTGAAATACCCGGCATGACCAGTCAGACCACAGCAGGCAAAGGCGTCCTCGTCGCCATCGGCGGGGCTGAAGACAAGACATCGCAGTCGGAAATTTTACAGCGCGTGCTGGAGCTTTCGCCCTCGGACAATCATGAGGTCGGCGTTATTACCACCGCCAGCAGCATCCCGGACGAGGTGTTTCCAACCTATGAGCAGGTGTTTACCCAGCTCGGCGCCGCGACGGTCCACCACATCGATGTGCGGACCCGGAACGGGGCGATCAAGGATCGGTTTGTGGACGTTCTCCGCCGGTGCGACGTGATTTTCATGTCCGGCGGCGACCAGCTCCGGCTGACCCATATCCTTGGCGGATCGCCGCTTCTGAATGCCATGCGCGAGCGGCTCGCCGGCGGCGCCGTGGTGGCCGGCACCAGCGCCGGGGCCGCGGTCCAATCGACCACCATGATTTACGAAGGCTCGGCCGCCGAGGCGCTCCGCAAGGGCGCGGTCAAGATGAGCGCGGGGTTCGGCTTCGTGGAGGGGGTGGTGATCGACAGCCATTTCCTCGAACGGGGCCGGTTCACGCGGCTGATCGAGGTGGGCGCGGCCAATCCCGAATTTCTGGGGATCGGCATCGGCGAGGATGCCGCGGTGATCGTCCACGACGGCCCGGTGCTCGAAGCCATCGGCTCCGGCCATGTGATCGTGGTGGACAGTTCCCGCCTCAGGTCGTCCAATGTGGCGAGCCTCTCCGAAGGGGAGCCCGTGGCGGTGGAGCATGTGATCATACACGCATTAACCAGCGGTTTCGGCTACGACGTGAAGGGCCGCCGCTTTCTCCAGCCCGGGGAGATCATCCGGGCGGACAAGGATGAAGACAATGGAGATACTTGAGCACAGGGCGCTTCGCGGCCCCAATTATTACAGCCGCTATCTGACCGTTTACATGCGGCTGGACATCGGCGACCTCGAACACATGCCGAGCGACGGGATCTCCGGGATCGCCGACCGCCTGAAAGAGATGTTGCCGGGCATTTACGAACACCGATGTTCCGTCGGAGAGCCGGGGGGGTTCCTCCAGCGGGTCCAAAACGGCACATACGCCGGACACATGGTCGAGCATGTGGCCATCCAGTTGCAGAACGAGATCGGTTTTTCGGTCGGCTACGGCAAGACGGTGGACAGTTACGAACCCGGCGTCTACAACGTGGTCTACCGTTACCGCGACGAGGCCTGCGGTCTGGCCGCGGGTGAGGAAGCCGTGGCCATCGTCGAAGGGCTCTTCAACGGCGAAAACATCGATATGCCGGCGGTGATCGCTCGGCTGAAGAGGGTGCGGGACGACAACATGCTGGGTCCCTCCACCGCCTCCATCGTCGAGGCGGCCCGGCGCCGGGACATCCCTTTTTATCGCCTGACCGAGGACACCAGCTACATCCAGCTCGGCCACGGCTGCCGTCAGCAGCGTTGCCAGGCCACCGTCACCGGAAAGACCTCCATCCTCGGCCACGGCATCGCCGACGACAAGGACTGGACCAAGCAAATACTAGGCGACGCCGGCGTCCCGGTCCCCTATGGCCGGATCTGCTACAGCCTGGAGGAAGCCCTGGAGGCGGCGGCATACATCGGCTATCCCGTGGTGACCAAGCCCCTGTCGGGAAACCACGGACGCGGCGTCACCACCGGCATCGCCGCGGAAGAGGAGCTGCGGGAAGGATTCGACGCCGCCCTCCGGCACCACGACTCGGTGGTCGTGGAACAGTTCATCAAGGGCGAGGATCACCGGCTTCTGGTCATCGACGGCAAGCTCGTCGCCGCCGCGCGCCGGCGGCCGGCCCATGTGGTCGGGGACGGAAAATCCACACTTCGGGAGCTGATCGACAAAGAGAACGCCGATCCCCGCCGGGGCGTGGGGCACGAAAATCTGCTGACCCAGATCCATATCGACGAACAGACCGAGCGGATGGTGGAGGGGGCGGGGCTGACCCTGGACAGCGTCATCCCCGCGGGCGAGATCGTCTGGCTGAAATCCACGGCCAACATCTCCACCGGCGGCACGGCCACCGACTTCACCGACGACGTCCACCCGGATGTGAAATACGCGGCCGAGCGCATCGCCCGGCTTATCGGGCTTGACATCATCGGCATCGACCTCCTGGCCGAGACCCTGACGAAACCCCTCGACGGGCAGTCCGCCGGGGTGGTGGAGGTGAACGCCGGTCCGGGGTTCCGGATGCACCTCTCCCCCACCCACGGCAAGGGCCGGCCGGTGGGCGACGCGGTGGCGGCGATGCTCTTTCCCGATGTCGAGGACAACGGACGCGTCCCCATCACCGCCGTCACCGGCACCAACGGCAAGACCACCACCACCCGGCTGATCGCCCATCTCCTGCGTCATTCGGGGCGGCAGGTGGGCATGGCCTGCACCGGGACCATCGAGATCGACAACCATGTCATCATGCGGGGCGACTACAGCGGCCCGCTTGCCGCCCAGACGGTGCTGAAGGAGCCGACGGTGGAGCACGCCGTGCTGGAGGTGGCCCGGGGCGGCATCCTCCGCCGCGGTCTCGGGTTCGACGCCTGCGACGTGGGCGTGCTGCTCAATATCGCCAGCGATCACCTGGGGGAGCGCGAGATCCATACCCTGGAGGAACTGGCGCGGTGCAAGACCGTGGTGGTGGACGCGGTGAAGCCCGAGGGCGCCTGCGTACTCAACGCCGACGACCCCCTGGTGATGGAGCACGGGACTTACTGGTCCCGGGGCCGCATTCTTTATTTCACCATGAACCCCGACAATCCCGACCTGGCGGATCATGCGGCCGAATACGGCGTCGTCTTCACGGTGAAGAACGGCTGGATCATCATGCGCCAGGGAAAGGTGGAAGCCCAGATCGTCGAGGTCAACGACGTGCCCATCGCCTTCGAAGGGCACGCGCCTTTCAATGTGCAAAACGCCATGGCGGCGGCGGCCGCGGGATATGCGCTGGGGCTCACGCTGGGCGATATCGGGATGGGGCTGCAAACTTTCCATCCGACGCCGGGCATGTTGCCGGGCCGCACCAACCTGATCGAGGCCGACGGGATCCGCTGTCTGATCGACTACGGCCACAACGTCCCCGCCCTGACCGCCCTGGAACCGCTGGTGGCGGGGTTGGGCCCGGCTGGGCGCATCGGCGTGGCCAGCGCCCCCGGCAACCGCCGCGACGAGGACCTGACGGCGCTCGGGGCGCAGCTCGCCCGGATGGTGAATCGTCTCTATGTCTGCGAATCCGACCCGCGCGGCCGTGAACCCGGCGAGGCCGCAGGACTGATACGCCGCGGGGCCGAGGCGGCCGGGACCTGCGAGGCCGAAATCGTCATGAAAGAAGACGATGCGATCGATCGGGCCATGGACGCGGCTTCGGAAGGCGACCTTCTTCTGCTGCTGGTGGACGACATCGACGGCGTGGTCCAGCGCCTTAAAGGGCGCAGCTTCCGAACGCCCGCGCCGACGGCTGTCTGAGCCGGGACACTATATCGAAAGGAACCCAGATGAAAAAAAACGTCTTCGTTATCGGTCTGAACGACATCAACCGCGAACGGCTGCAACGGCTGCGCGGCGCGGACGAGATCGACTTTCACGGGGTGATCGATCCCGCGCTTATCTATGAAACCGAAACTTTCAACATTCCCGCCATGCTCGAGACGGCCGAACGACAGCTCAACGCGTTCGACGGGACCATCGACGCCATCGTCGGGTACATGGATTTTCCGGTCTCCACCATGCTGCCCCTCCTGTGCCGGAAATTCGGGACGCGCTCGGTCTCGCTGGAGGCGCTTCTGAAATGCGAGCACAAGTACTGGAGCCGCGTGGTCCAGCGGGAGGTGATCCCCGACAACGTCCCCAAATTCACCTATTTCGATCCCTTTGACGACGAGGCCCTCGGCCGGATCGGCGCCGCCGGGCTGGCGTTTCCTTTTTTCGTCAAACCGATCAAGTCGTCGGGCTCCCGGCTGGGGTTCCGGATCGACTCGCCCGAGGATTTCGATCACGCCGTAACCCAATTCAGGGAGGAAATCGGCTCCATCGCCGAGCCCTTCGACTATGTGCTCGGCAAGGCGGACCTGCCGGACGGGATCCGCGAAGCGAACGGCGGCTGCTGCATGGCCGAGCAGGTGATCGGCGGGCGGCAATGCACCCTGGAGGGCTATGTCCAGGACGGCGTCGTGACGTGTTACGCCATGGTCGATTCCATCCGTTACCCGCAGGTTCTGAGTTTTTTCTATTACCTCTATCCGTCCCAGCTTCCCGAAAGGGTCCAGAAGAAGATGCGGGATCTGGCCGGAACGGTCATGGCCCATACCGGCTATGACAATTCGGCCTTCAATATCGAATTTTTCTGGGACGAGATTCAGGACCAGATCTGGCTCCTGGAAATCAACACCCGCATCGCCCAGGCCCATTGCGACCTGTTCGAGAAGGTGGACGGCCTGAGCCACCAGCAGGTGACGGTCGATCTGGGCCTTGGCCGGCGTCCCGACATGCCCCGGGGGGAGGGGGCCTACAAGGTCGCGGCCAACTTCTTCTATCGGGTTTTCTTCGCCGATGCGACGGCGGCGCGCGTGCCGCCGCCCGAGGAGATCGAAGCGGTCGCGGCCCGGGTTCACGGCACGCGGATCGCTCCCCAGGTGAAAGAGGGCATGCGCCTCAAGGATCTGCCGGAGCAGGACGCCTACAGCTATGCCGCGGCCCACATCTGGATGGGCGCCAACAAGCTCTCCTCGCTGCTCTGGAATTACGAGCAGATCCTGAAAGGACTCAATTTCGAGTTCAGCGACATCGATGAATAGGGTCGTCTCTCGCCGGATGACGCCGGGGGATGGTTCAGATCATCGTCAACGCCATGATCGCCTTCTGAACATGCAGCCGGTTCTCCGCTTCGTCCAGCACCACTGAATGGGGCCCGTCGAGCACCTCGTCGGTGATCTCTTCGCCCCTATGGGCGGGGAGGCAGTGCATGATCAAATGGTCGGGTTTGGCGTGGGCCGCGAGGTCGCTGTTGATCTGGTAGGGGGCGAATTTGGCAAGGCGTTCGGCTTTTTCCGCCTCCTGGCCCATGCTGGTCCAGACGTCGGCGTAGATGGCGTCGGCATCGGCCGCAGCGGCGACGGGGTCGTTGAGAATCCGGATTTCGCTGCCGGTCTCCTCGGCGTCTTCCCTGGCCTGGGCCACCACCGCCGCGTTGGGCTCATACCCTTCCGGGCATCCCAGGGTGAAGTGCATCCCCATTTTGGCGCAGGCGACCATCAGGGAATGGGCCACGTTGTTGCCGTCGCCCACGAAAGCGAGCTTCCGTCCGGCCAGCTTGCCTTTCTTTTCCATAATGGTGAAAAGGTCCGCCAGTGCCTGGCAGGGGTGAAGGAGGTCGGTGAGGCCGTTGATCACCGGCACGGTCGCGTTTTCGGCCAGATCCACCACGGTCTGGTGGGCGAAGGTCCGGGCCATGATGCCGTCCACGTACCGGGACAGGACCCGGGCCGTGTCCGCGATGGTCTCGCCGCGTCCCAACTGTAGATCGCTGGTGTTCAGGAACAGGGCCGCGCCGCCGAGCTGATACATTCCCACCTCGAAAGAGACCCGGGTCCGGGTGGATGATTTTTCAAAGATCATGGCCAGGGTCTTGCCCTTGAGGACGTCCAGGGGCCGTCCGACCGATTTGAGTTTGGCCGTGGTATCGAAGATGAGGTCCAGCTCCGACAGGAACAGGTCGTGGATGGCGATGAGGTTCTTGCCCGCCAGGGATGAGTGTTCGATGTCCATAGGGATCCTCCCGAATCCGAATCGTTTGAAGAAAAGGGGAAAGATTATCAGAATCCGCCGAAAAGGCAAGACGATTTTCCCTTGTGGTCGGCGCCTTTTTTCTGTAATGATCCGGTCTGAACGAGAACCGGAGGCGCACGATGAACCGACATATCCGATGGCTGGCCCCCGAAGTCCGAAAATGGGTCGATGAGCGGCTGATCGGCGCCGGTCGGGTGGATTGATAATGGAAAGAGCCGCGTTTCGGCTTTACGGTCTGGGGTGGCGGCTCGCCATGCCTTTTCTGGCCCGGAATCCCCGCTTGCAGGAAGGATTCGAGCAGCGGATTTTAAAGGATTGGCCGTCCGGCGGGGCCGACCTGTGGATTCAGGGGGCATCGGCCGGGGAATCGTATCTGGCGGTCCAGCTCCTTTCCCGGATAGGGGCGGATGGGCTTCCACGGACCCTGGCCACCGCCAACACCCGGCAGGGGATGGAGATTCTGGAGGGATTCGCAGGGGCGTCGTCGGGGGATGGCGACCGATTGTCGGTCTCCACGGCCTATTTCCCCTTCGATCATCCCGCCGTCATGGACCGGGCGGTGCGGGCCGTGAACCCCAAAGCAGTCGTGCTGCTGGAATCGGAGATCTGGCCCGGACTGTTGTATGCCCTGAAGCGGCGGGGCCATGCCGTCCTGATCGTCAACGGCCGGATGACCGAGCGGAGCCTGAAACGGTACCGGATCTGGCCCGCCATCTGGCGATCCCTGGCCCCGGACCGGGTTCTGGCCATTTCCCAAAGCGACGCGAACCGGTTTTCCCGGTTGTTCGGGGCCGACCGGGTGTCGGTGATGGACAACATGAAGTTCGACCGGGTCGCGGTCCCGGTCGCCGGCGGGGCCTCGTCGGCGGCGTCGGCGATTCCGGAAGCCGTCCCCTTCGCGGTGCTCGGTTCGGTGCGGCGTGAGGAGGAAGGGCCGGCGGCGGAGATCGTCGGCCGGCTCGTTCGGGACTGTCCCCGGGCGGTGATCGGGCTCTTTCCCCGGCACATGGAGCGGATCCCGGACTGGCAGGCGGTCCTGGACCGGATGGGGGTTCCCTGGCGGTTGCGGTCGGCGACCCGGGACCCGGTTCGGCCCGGAACCGTCCTCCTCTGGGATGTCTTCGGCGAACTGTTCGCGGCCTACGAGCGGGCCTCGGCCGCTTTTGTGGGCGGGAGCCTCGCGCCGCTGGGCGGTCAGAACGTGCTGGAGCCCCTCATGGCGGGGGTGAGGCCGGCCATCGGCCCTTCCTGGGAGAATTTCGCGTGGGTCGGCCGGGAGGTTGTCGATAACGGGCTGGTGCGGGTCCGGCCGGACGCCGCCGGCGTGGCGGCGACTCTTCTGAAAGATTTGACCCATCCCGCCGACCGCGAAGCGATTCGATATCGGGCGATGGCCTATGTCCGCCGCCGCCAGGGCGGCGCGGACCGGGCCTGCGCCGTCATCCGCGACTATCTCAACCGTCAGAAAAGAAAGACGATACCCTAATGGCGCAACTTCCACCGACGTTCGGCATTATTCCGGCCCGTTACGGATCGACCCGGTTTCCGGGCAAACCCCTGGCCGACATCCTGGGCAAACCCATGTTCTGGCACGTGTGGGACCGGGCAAGCCGGTGCCCCCTGCTGACATCCGTCGTGGTGGCCACCGACGACGACCGGGTCATGTGGGCCGCGGAGGAGCTGGGCGTGCCCTGCGTCATGACCCGTTTCGATCACGAAAGCGGCACGGACCGGGTCATGGAGGCGGCCCGGGCCCTTCGGGCGCCCGCCGGCGCGCTGGTGGTCAACATCCAGGGGGACGAACCGCTTCTGGAACCCTCGGTGCTCACCCGTCTGCTGGAACCCTTTTCGTCGCCCGAGGTGATGGTGACCACCCCCGTGGTGCGGATTTCCTCCGACGAGGCCCGGAACCCGGACCTCGTGAAGGCGGTTTTCGACGCGGATGGCCGGGCCCTTTATTTTTCCCGGGCCCTGGTGCCGTATCCCCGGGACGGGGAGGGAGGCAATTTTTTCGGCCACATCGGCATCTACGCCTTCCGAATGAAAACCCTGGAGACTTTTGTCTCCCTCGGCACAGGCCGGTTGGAACGGACCGAAAAACTGGAGCAGCTCCGGCTCCTGGAAAACGGCATCCCCATCCACGTGGTCGAGACGGATTTCAAAAGCGTGGGGGTGGACCGGCCGGGGGATGTCCGGGAGGTGGCGGCGATCCTTTCCGGACAAGGCGACGCCGGTTCCTAGTCAAGACGCCGGTTCCTAGTCAATCTGAGCGGCGATGTCTTCAAGCGGGACATCGTCGGCCAGTGAGATCAGTCCGTCCTTGCTTTCAACCGCGTCGGCTTCGATCGCCATCACGGCATTTTCCTGCAACGCGATGCCGAGAGTGCCCTTGCCCCCTCCTTTGTAAAGTTCGAAAAACGCCGGCCGGCCGGCGATCTTCAATGTTTGGGCGATTTTTTCATCTGTTTCCAGGTCAAAATTCCGCATGGATTGAAACTGTCTCACTTGCGGGGCCATGGCGCCGGCGACAATCGTCAGTTCGATGTCGTTTCCGTTGTCTTGAGCATACCGTTGCTGAAGCGTGGACCATGATTGTCCGCTCATCTCCATGTTGGCGCCATCCGGATCACCGGATTTGCTCAGGCCCCCGATGCTGTCGGGAAGCAGGGGAATCCAATCCTTGTAATCCGACGCATCCGCGAGGGAAGGAACCAGAAGAAGACACAGTACGCTCATCAGAATCGTCAGGCTTTTTGCCAAGTCTCTTGCATGCATTCTAAACCTCCTCGAACATCTTCAATGGTGATTAAACTTGAGCTGTCATTAAAAATGGTAAACCGCTCGAAGTTTTCTTGTCAAGGCCGCATGACGGGCCGCCCCAAAACGCGGCCCGCCCCGCCCTCATTTCACAAATTCTACAAATCCCTGGCCCACACCCCAAAATACCCCAAGGGCAGATAGGCCCGGTCGTCTTTAAATCGAATCCGGTCGGACCAGCCGCCGTGGCTTTTGAAGGCGTCCAAGCGGAGGTCGGCGGGGACCGACGCGTCGTAGCAGGCCGTGCCGCCCGTGACGTTGACAAATGCTTTGGCGCCGCTGGCGCCGATGACGCGGGGGTAGGACCCCGTCACCGAATGCTTGTGGGCCGCCAGGTTTTCCGGGTCGGTGAGATCGACGACCGTCAGTCCGCCGCCATCCCGCATGTAGCCGGCCGAGGACAGCCAGGCCAGGCCGTCGGCGATTATGGCGAAATGATCCTGGTTCTCAAGGGTGATCCCGTCCAGCAGATAGGCTTCGCCGTCCACCAGTTTCAAACTGTTGAAGGAGACTTCCCAGCCGCCGTTGGGGATCCACTGGCGGTCGATGGTGTAGATGTATGGGCCGAACCCTTCCATGCCCACGCACACGCCGGGGATGTTGACGGGGGCCAGGACCGCCGGGTTGGCCGGGTCGGTCAAATCGACGCGGCCCAGGTAGTACCGGGCCAGGGTCCGGTTGTCGTCGTTGGTTTCCCTTTCGCCCGGATAGCTGAAATACAGGATGTTGTTCCGGGCAAACCAGGCCGTGGCCCCGGGCGCGTCAAGGGTGGTTTGCGCGGCCTGGGCCGGGGCGTCGGGATCGGACAGATCGATGGTGGTCAGTTGCGGCCCGGTTGTTTCGCCGTTTTCCATGTAATACCCATGATCATAGGCGCCCTGAATCAGGGCCATCACGTCCGGTTTCACCTGGATCAAATCCGCGCCCCCATAATAAGGATACATCGCCGCAGCGCCAGCAGCGTTAGCGTCGGCTGGCATGGGCACGGGGCGGACGTTGCCGCCGGAAATGTCGATGCTTCCCCGCTGAATCGGATTGTCGGGATTTTCAAAATCATACACCGTCAGCCGTGTCGCGCCGTCGCCATAAACTTTTTCATCCATGGCCGCCGGGTAGGCGTTGTATGGGTTGGAAGCGAGGTAAATGAAATGCCCGTTTCCAAAAAGCCCGGCAACCGCTGCGTCGGTTGACGTGACGCTTCCCACGGGCGACAGGCTGTCCGGGTCGGACAGGGGAACGGATTGCAGCCGGTAGGTCGTCGCGTCCTCGTACACGCCCTGGACCCCGTGGCCGTTGTCAAGCGGCATGAAATCCGAGATGTTGGCGGCAAGGGCCAGGGTCGCCGTGACCTGGGGATGGTCCCGGTCGGCGGCGTCGATGACCTGGAGTTCGTCTGAAGACACCGAAAACAGACGGTCTTCTTGGACCCGGCCCCGCAACACGTCGCCTTTCTGGCGCACCCAGCCGCGTTCCACGAGTTGTTCCGGGGAATAATCGATGAGTTGGAGCCGGTGGTCGGTCTGATAGGTCCCGTCCGCGTAGCCGCTTCCCGTGTAGGGCAGCAGGATCAGCCCCAGGTCTTCCAGCACGGTAAAGGCTTTGACATCGTTGTAGCCGGCGGTGTGACTCCATCCGTCTTCCTCTCCAAAAGAAAGACGGTTGATCAGCGAGGGATTGGTCGGGTCGGACACGTCGAACAGGGACACCGCCACCTTCCAGCCGTTCTCGTCATCCACGCCCAGGGCCACCAGCCGGTCGCCCAGCGGCTCGATGTGGGTGGACCAGCCCGGCACGATCAGCTCCCCTTCCACCTTTGGATTGGCGGGATCACTCAGGTCCAGGACCCAGAGCGGGTCTTTCCGTTCGTAAGTAACCAGATACCCCTTGTGGCCGTCAAACCGGGTGGCGAACAATTGCTCGCCCTGGCCCAGGGTGATTTCGCCCACGGCGGTCAAAGCGTCGGGGTTGGACGCGTCGATGATGGACAACAGGCTTTCCCCTTCGTTTTCCCACAGGTAAGTGACGGCCCGCAAATGATCGTTGTAAAAATCCATTTTGAATTCATCGGCCATTTGACCGTTCACCACGACGTCCCCCCGGCGGCGGACCGCGCCGTTGGGGTCGGCGATGTCAACGTACGTGATCCGGGTGTCCCCGCCCCAGGCGTCTTCTTCAACGCCGGCCACAAACACCGCGGTTTCCGTGACGTGGATGTGCCGGGCCGAGCCGTCGAATTGAACCTGGTCCACTTCCCGGATGTCTTCCGGGTCGGATACGTTAAAAGAGGCCACAAACACGTCCGGGCCGTCTTCCGGCAAATCGGCGTTTGGGGCTTCGGGCACGCCATCCACGAATACATCGTCCCGCATGGGCCAGAACCAAAAGGTTTCCGAATACACCACATATAAAACATCCCCCACGATCCGGGAATCGATGACGTCGCCCGTGAGATCAAATTGGCCGGCCAGACTGGGCCGGTTCGGATCGCCGATATCGACCACATAGACGCGGCTCCGGACCTCGGGGGACGGCGGCGCGATGGCGGCGTCGGTTGTTTCGGGAGCGCCGTATCCATAAACCGGTCCGCCGTATATCCGGGCCAGGATGTAGGCCCGGTTGTCCCGGATGTACATTTCCAGAGGCTCGCCCGTGAGCGGCAGCCGTCCGGTGATGGCCGGCCGGTCCGGGGTCAGGATGTCGCATAGGATCAGGCCGCGGTACTGGTTGAGGATGAACAGCCGGTCGCCGTCGATTTTGATGATGTCGGCCTCCTCGATTTCCCGGGCCGCGTCGCCGCCATCCGTCTCGTCATCGGTTTCCGGCGGGGTGAACGCGTCGTCGGCTTTTTCCGCGCCGTCCCAGACGGCGTCGCCCGGATGGGCGGACACAAAACGGGAGGGTTTGCCCGCAACGTCAATGGGATGCACGAAGGTGGCCAGGGTTTGCCGCAAATGATCCCGCGCCGCCTGCTCCGAAGGCAGGGAAAACTGTTTCACCACCGTTTCGGCTTTTTTGATCTCATCGACAAAATCGTTGAATTTATCGTATCTTTCGACCACGTTCTCATTGAAGCCCAACAGATCGATGGTCTTTGAAACGCCATCGGAAATGTGGATGCCATTGGTCAAATCCCCGTCGTCGTCCAGCCCCTGCAACAACTGGCAGACCCGCGTGACCCGCGGATCGGTGGCGCCGGCCGCGTCCGCCCACAGGTCCAGGGGGGTGACAATGGGCGCGCCCGGGGCCTGTCCAATGCGGGCCCCGCCAAGGGAAAACGTCACGGTTTCCCCGTCCATGTAATAAAACGTACCGTCCTCGTCGGTTTTGCCGGATTGGGTGGGGGTTTTGAACATCAGCCCCTCCACGGCGTTGTCCAGGAACACGCCGGTCAGCGCGTCATCCCCGACCGGTCCGCCGGAACTGGAATCGCCCCCGCCTCCGCCGCAGCCGATCAAGGCCGCCATTGCCAGCAGGCACGCGGTTGCAAACAAAATCCTTCCAACGTTGCTGTTTGCCTTTTCCATGAAATCCTCCTTTTTTGTGATGACCAAAGGCCGATTATCCCTGTTTACAGGGTGTTGGGCTGGATTTCTTGTTGAAGACCACGCGACTGATCATCGTAGATTCCCCTTTTTCTTTGTAGAACTTTGAATCGCATCTCCCAGCGCATTTCAAAATAGCATGGTGGAAGCGGCATGACAACATGTTATCGTCGCTGCTCTTGAAACCCTAAAAGATTTTGTTTTTGTGTTACATCGGCTTTTTGATATGGTAATGATTTTGATGACAACACAAACCCGAAAGGATGCCGAATGACCAATGTGTCCAATGAACATGCCGATGTGGTGTTCCGGATGCGGCAGAAACCCCGGTTGGATGATGGCGTCCTGGGGAAAGCGTATGCCGGGGGACTCGGCATCGATGGCAGCGCCCAGGTGATCGATCTGCGGGGCCGGCCCATCCCGCGTCTCTTTGCCGCGGGGGAGGTTTCCGGGGGCGTTCACGGCGCCAGTCGCCTCGGCGGGTGCGCGCTGCCGGAATGCATCGTGTTCGGACGCATCGCCGGCCGCGAGGCCGCGGCGATGGAACCTTTACAATAGAGTGCCGCTGGGTGAAAAAATGAGTCAATCTCAAACACAGGCCGGTGGGAGGATGTCGGAACTCATCGAGTATGCGCTCCACAACGGCGCGACCGACGCAAAAATCATTTCAACCGGAGACATCGGGGTGGAAGACCGGTTGGCCGGGATGTGCCGGGATCCGAAATGCGAAAGCTACGGGCTTTCCAAAAGCTGTCCGCCGCATGTTTCGGGTCCGGATGGCTTTCGGAAGCTGCTGGAGCGATATGATCGCGCTGTTTTTTTCAAGATCGATGTCCCGACGGAGATCCTGATTTCCGGATCCGAGGATCGGCGGGAGGTCTTCCAGTTGCTCCATGACATCCCGATAGCGCAAGGGCGTCGATGTCCGGTTATGGCGTCAATGTGCCCAAACTGACGAAAATCGCCGGCTAGAACATGGACCGGATAACCAGCGAGACCGATCCGGAATCCGTGCCCATGGGATCGCTTTCAGGGTTGGTGTTGATCGGGTGAAAAACGCAAAAGCATGATGAGACTGAAATTCACCAAATGGAACGCCGGCCATCGCGGGAACATACCGGCGTGGCTGGCTGTCAACAATGCAAACCAGGCGTTAAGCATGCGCCATAAGGAAATTCCCGCCCTCAAACCCCATCCAGACGCTTCCAAACCGATACCGCCCTCCCGACGCACAGCTCCGACCAGTCCAGATCGCTCAACACCGGCGGATACTCCGGAGCGCTGCTGATCAGCACGAATCCGTGCTTCCATTTCTGGACCATCTTGACGGCGGCGATATTCTCTTCGTAATTGACGGCGAAGATTTTGTTGTCGGCGAACCGGCGGTCGTCCAGATCGATAATGACCACCGATCCCTGGGGGATCACCGGAACCATGCTCTGCCCGCCGACCTTGAGCCCCACCAGCCGATGGTTTTTTCGCCCGGTCAGATCCCGCTGATTGAGCACGATGCTGGACGCCGGCGCTTCAAACGGATCGAAGATCACCCCGCTTTCTCCGGCGGCCAGCTTCCCGGATTCATACAGCGGGATCCCCCTGAACAGGTCGATGTCCGTTTCCATTTGATCTTTATCGGCCGCCGAGCCCACCTGGATGACCATGCCCATGGTCGGTTCGTCGATCCCCTCCAGCACCTTCCGGCCCAGCATCAGAAAATCCATCAGATCATAACCAAAGGCATTGGCGATCTTGTTCTGGGTGGCGATGCTGAAGGCTTTGTGGGTCATCATCTCGCTGAGGGTGCTGTCGGCGATTTCGGCTTTCCGGGCCACCTCTTTTTGGGTTTTCAAATGGGACGTCTTGAGGCAGTGCCGGAACGCGGCTCTGAAGCAGAGGGTGATTTTGGGGATGTCTGTCATGATTCACGTCTTATCAAGGGGTTAACATTAAAATTTATTTATTACGAAAAAACATTGACAATAACCTTTAATTTTCGTTATAAATGAACTCAACAAAGAATGCAACAGGAAAAAGGCAATAATTATGGTTGGAATTGTCATCGTCACCCACGGATCGCTCGGAGAAGCGCTGATCGAAACCGCCGCCGCCATCAATGGCCGGCGGCCCGACCGCGTGGTCGCCGTTTCCATAGACGGCAAAACCGGCAAACAGGAGGATCTGCGGAACAAGGTGTCGGAAGCGATGGAATCGGTCAATGGCCGGCGGAAAGTGGTCATCCTGACCGATATGTACGGCGGCACGCCCTGCAATCTGAGCCTGTCCTTTATCCAAAAGGGGCATGTGGAAGTGATCTCGGCCGTCAATCTGCCCATCCTGCTCCGGGCCATCGACGCCCGGGACCGAATGGGATTTACAGAGCTGATGAACTGCCTGGAATCCTGCGGCAAACGCAACATCTTCCGGGCGGTGGGCGTTCTGGATGGAAACCAGGGGGCGGGGTGTCCCGTCAATCTAAACTGTTTGTAAACGGATCAAAAGGAGGCGGAATCATGGCGTCGTTGGTGCAATGCAGCAGATGCGGAAAGCGGTTCGAGGCCGACCAGGCATTCAATGTCGGCATCGGGGACAAACCGAGTTATTCGTGCGAGGGATGTCTGATGCCGGTGGAACAGGACCGGTTTTATGGTCGATACCCGGTGTTGCCGGTCATGGCGGGGATTCAAAATCACATGGCGGGGCAGGTGTTTTCGACCTGCTGAGACAAGGTGATCAAGGCCCCGCGGGGGAGTTGCGCTCCCCCGCGGCCGGATGGGCCTAATTGAGGATGTAATCCTTCGGATTCACGGCCGTGCCGTTGAGGCGGACTTCGTAGTGGAGATGGGGCCCGGTGGAGCGGCCGGTTTCGCCCACCAGGCCGATGACGTCGCCGCGCTTCACCGCTTCGCCGCGTTTTTTCAGGATTTTGGAAAGATGGGCGTACCGGGTCGCCATGCCGTGGCCGTGGTTTAGGATGACCATTTTGCCGTAGAGTCCCTTTGTCCCGGCGAAGGTGACCGTGCCGTTGCCCGGCGCCAGGATCGGCGCGCCTTCGGCCGCGCCCACGTCCAGCCCGGTGTGAAACTCCCGGAGGCCGGTGAAGGGCGATTTCCGGTTGCCGAAATTGGATGTGACCCATCCGTCTTTCAGCGGATGGATGGAGGGGGTGGCCGCCAGGAAGTTCTGCTTCCGGATGACCCCTTTCATGAGATACCGGAGATCCGATTCCTGAACGGCGGCCGCGCCCTGGAGATGGTCCACCTGGCCGTGCATCTCCCGAATGAGGACAGACTGCTTTTCCGTCAGGGAGGCGGACGGGTCCAGATCCGAGGGCATGGCGCCGCCGATGCCCAGGTAGGACCGGCTGTTGTCCGGCGTGTCGAGGCTGGCCAGAATCCGGATCTTGTGTTCGAACCCGTTGAGGGCCGCCATGCGCTCCTTGAGATCGCCGATGTCGGCGGCGAACCGGCGGATGTGGGTGGACTGGTCGGTCATCCGGGACCGCTGGGTCTCGATCTCGGCCCGCAGCCGCTGATTTTCGGGAATCAGGGACTTGAGTTGATGGTAACCGTGGATCCAGTGGCCGATGGGGACGGCGGCTGCCAGGGTCAGGAGGCACAGGCACCCCACAAAGGCCCCGGAGATCGTCCATTGGCGGGGGCGTCCCCCGGTATTGCTCATGATGAAGAGCGTGAACTTTTTACGCATACAATGTCTCCGCTTGGGATTTCAGACAGAGCGCCGAATCCGCCCGCCTATCGCGGGGAGATCTGGTGCTTTCTCAGCAGTTCGTAGACCCGGGGCAAAGAGAGCCCCGAGAGGGTCGCTGCATCCTTAATATCGCCGTTGGAGGCCGCCATCAAGTCTTTTAAATAGTTTTTTTCGCCTTTTTCGATGAGGGAACGGCGGTATTCCTTCCATTTGAGGATGCTCCCGGGCGTTGCGGCGGCCGTCCCGGCGGTCATGGACGGCGGATCGTTGCAGGGGGAGGAGAGGGCGTCCGCGTCCCGGGAGGATTCGGAGTCAAAGGCGGATCGGACCACCTGGACCCGAATCTGGGGGGGCAGGTGCTTGGGAAAAAGCACGTTCTCGTAAAGGGCGTGGGCCATGACCCATTCCAGCGCGCTGAAGAGTTCCCGGACGTTTCCCGCCCAGGTGTATGCCTCCAGCTCCTGAAGGCATTCGGAGGAAAAGGTCTTGACGGGCATGCCGTGGGTGTCGCAGAGTTTCCGGATGTAATGCTCGGCCAGCAGGGGGATGTCGCCTGTGCGTTCCCGGAGCGGGGGCAGTTCCAGGGTGACGGATCGGAGCCGGAAGAGCAGATCCTCCCGGAACCGGCCGTCCCGGACCATCTCCTCCAGGTTCCGGTTGGTGGCGGCCACCAGGCGGAAATCGCTTTCGATCTCTTTGGTGGACCCTATGGGATTGAACCGCCGTTCCTGGAGCACCCGGAGCAGGGACTTCTGGGCCGACAGGGTCAGCTCCCCGATCTCGTCGAAAAAGAGGGTGCCGCCGTCGGCGTGCTTGATCAGCCCCTCCTCGGCCCGGTCGGCGCCCGTGAAGGCGCCCTTGGTATGGCCGAAAAGGAGGCTCTCCATGAGGGTTTCGGGGAGCGACCCGCAGTCCACCACCACGAAATTCTGGTCGGCCCGCTCCGAATTGGCGTGGATCGCCCTGGCGAAGACTTCCTTTCCGGTGCCGGTTTCGCCGGTGACGAGGATGTTCGTCCGGCTCTGAGCCGCCCGGGCCAGGACGTCCAGGCATGCCTGGATTTTGGGGCTCCGGCCGATAATGTCGTGGCGGACCGCTTCGGGATAGGGTCGGCTGGTCTCCCGCTGCTGGCGGTATTGGAGGGCCTGGGTCAGGGTCTGGAAGAGCGACTCGCTGCTGGCCGGCTTTTTGATGTAGTCCCAGGCATTGCCCTTGATGGCCAGTTCGGCGCTGTCCGGGTCGGCGTAAGCGGTCAGTATGATCACCTCGGGGGACGACGCGGCGTCGTGGATGGCGGGCAGGTGTCGCAGGCCGTCGCCGTCGGGCAGACGGACGTCCAGAAACACCACGTCGAAGTCCCCGTTTTCGACCTTTTCCATCCCTTCCGACAGGGTCTGGGCCTGATCCACCTCATGGCCGGCTTCGGTGAAAAACCGCGCCATGGTGCGGCAGATCATCCGGTCGTCGTCGATGATGAGCAAATGTGCCATGTCGGATGTTTCTATCTTTTCCGGCGTCAGGATGTCAATCGATCGTTCCACAATGGTCGCAACCTGCTGTGCGAATGGCGGTGAAGCGGTCCGCCCGCGGATACGGGCCGTCCATGAAGGACGCCGCCCGAAAAGGGGGGCGCCCGGAGGCGTCCGCGGCGGATGGATATAGACTGTGAATATGGAGGGATGGTAGCAGATTTGGCGAAAAATGGAAATATTAATTTTCTTTCCCCAGAATTCGGCTGGCGAGGGCCAGGAGCCGGACCCCGGAGACCGGTTTTGCCATGAGTTCCCGAATGCCCAATCGGCGGGCCTCCCCGGGGGAGAGCACTTCACCGTAACCGGTGGTCATCACCACCGGAAGGTCGGGGCGGATGGCCTGTATTTCGCGGTTGAGATCGATGCCCGTCATGCCCGGCATGGTCAGGTCGGTAATGATAAGGTCGTATGCGTCCGGGGACGCCTTGAAGCGGTTCAGGGCCGCTTCGCCGTCCGTCTCTCCGGTCACTTCGTACCCTACTTCCGTCAGGGTCTTGGTCAGGATCTGGACCACGGTGTTATCGTCGTCCACCACCAGGATGCGGCCGGCGGCCCGGCCGTCGCCGTTCAACGGCGCCGTCTCGTCCCCGGCTTTTTCGGGAATGTGGACGGGCAGCAGGATGTCGAACCGGCTGCCCTTTTCCGGGGCGCTCCGGACGAGAATGGCGCCCTCCATCCCCTTGACGGCGCCGTGGGCCGTGGAGAGGCCCATCCCGACGGCCTGGCAGGGGCGGGTGGTGAAGAAGGGGTCGAAGATCTTGTCCTGGACGGATTCGGGCATGCCGGCGCCGGTGTCGGCCACCGTCAGCCGCAGAAAGTCCCGGCGCCGGAGGTCGGGGTCGGCGATGGGGTCGGCCATGGGATCTTCCGGGCCGATGCGGTGGGGCGCCAGCCCTACGGTGATGACCCCGCCGCCGTTCATGGCGTCGGCGGCGTTGGTGCATAGATTGACGAGGATCTGCTGGATCTGGGACGGGTCGGCCAGCACCATCTCCGAGGTCGCGACGATCTCCCGCCGGATCTCGATGGTGGCGGGAAGGGAGGCCCGCAGCATCTTCAGGATCTCCTTGACCAGGGGGACGAGCGCCAGCGGCTTCTTCGCGATCCTGTTTGTCCTGCTGAAGGTGAGGATCTGGTCCACCAGGTCGGAGGCGCGGCGGCCCGCCTCCAGGGCCATTTCCATGGACTCCCGCTCGGCGCTTTCCTCGGCGGATTTGGCCAGCACATATTCGATGTTGAGGAGAATGGTCATCAGCAGATTGTTGAAATCGTGGGCGATGCCCCCGGCCAGGACGCCGATGGCCTCCAGCTTCTGGGACTGACGCAGCTGCCCCTGCATCCCCACCTCACGGGTTACGTCCCGCACGGTCAGAATGGCGTGGGTCGTCTCTCCGTTTTCCGCCGTCATGGGGGTGATCCGGATGTCCTTCCACATCTCGCGACCGTCCTCGGTCACGGCCCTGTGGCGGCATTGGCGGGGCGTTTTCGTCCGGAAAACGGCGGCCACCATCTCCTCGGTCTCGCCGTTCCTGAAGACGGCCGATCCCCCGGAGAAGACCTCGAAGGGATAGTGGCCGATGGCCGCTTCCCTGGAGATGTCGGTATCGGGGATTTTCTCCCGGTTGATGTCCCGGATGCGGTAGTCCCGGTCCAGTACGATGATCTCGTCGTTCAGGCCGAACAGGATCGACCGGTAGTTGCGTTCCCTCTCCGCCAGGCGTTCCATATGCTTCCCCAGGGCGCGCCGGGAAAAAAAAATCAGCAGCGCCGCCAGGACCAGCGCGGAGAGAACCTCGGGGATCCACCCGCGGCTGTAGGCCGTGTAATGGATCACCTTGCCGATGTCTTCCCCGCCGGAGACGGACGGGTCGAAGGGGATGGGCAGGTGGTGGACGGCGAAACTCACCGCCCCCTGAATGAAAAAACACAGCAGCAGGATGCCGCTGATTTTCGTAGGCAACTTCATGGCGCTATCCGTTGTTGACGGGGAAAGTGATCGGTGTTCAGGCCGGCGGTGCATGTTTTGGGGGAGTGTAACTCGGTTTTGGCATGGTTGCTTCAGTGGTTTGATGATAAACGTTACAAAAGATGAGGGGGGATTTTTTGTGGTGTTGTTGATAAGGCCGATTTTAGCCATTTGAAGGTATGGAATGGACCAAAACCGAGTTACGCTGATTGTAAATGCCAGTTCCGTGCCACTTTGTTACATAAAGTCGAAAAAAATTAAATATGTTTAAAAATCAGTTGTTTGTGAGTTTTATGGAAAATGCTGAACCGGTTGGTTTATTGGATTCGCCCTATAAAATTATTGAAAAATCATAATAAACTGTATTGAAAAATCATAAATCATAAATCATAAATCATAAATCATAAACCATAGAACGGCGCCCGAAGCGGCGCTCATTCGGCGTGGTCCTCGAAATGTTCAAGGGCCGCCAGGGCCCCGCGGATGGTGTTTTCCGCCAGCAGCGTCTTTGCCTGGGCCTCGGCTTTGGCCGCCGTCAGGCCGGCGATGTGGGCCTGGACGGTCGGCAGGAACTTGGGATCCACCGATATGGTCCGGAAGCCGATGCCGATGAGAAACGAGAGATACCGGCGTTCATGGGCCATTTCACCGCAGATGGAGACCGGTATTCCGCCCGCGTCGGCCGCTTTAACGATGGCCGACAGGCCCCGGAGGACGGAGGGGTGATAGGGCCGGTAATAATCGGCCACCTTTTCGTTGGATCGGTCCACGGCCAGCATGTACTGGATGAAATCGTTGGCGCCCACGGAGAAAAAATCAACTTCCTCCGCGAACCCCTCCAGGATCCCCAGCACCGCCGGCAGCTCCACCATCATCCCCACGGAGGGAGACGGGTGGAAGGGCAGGTGGTCCCGCTCCAGGGACGCCTTGCAGGTCCGGATCACGGATTTGGCCTCCCGGAATTCGTCGATGGAGGAGATCATGGGAAACATGATCCTCACGTCCCGGGCATCGGCGGCGGCCCGGAGAATGGCCCGGATCTGGCCTTCGAAGATGTCCCGATGGCGCAGGGAAAACCGGATGGAGCGCAGACCCAGCTCCGGGTTTTCTCCGGCCGCGGCGTCGGCGTAGGCCAGGGCCTTGTCGCCGCCCACGTCCAGGGTCCGGATGGTCACGGGCTTTTCGGTCATCTCGTCGAAAAGGCGCCGGTAGATGGGATACTGCTCCGCCTCCGACGGAAACGACGACCGGATGAGGAATGGGAATTCCGTCCGGTAGAGGCCGATGCCTTCGGCCTTGAGATCCCGGGCCGCGGCAAGTTCGCTGAGGAGGTTGATGTTGGCCATGAGATGAACCCGGACCCCGTCCCGGGTATGGGTTTCGGGGGACATGGTCTCCGCCAGGGGGGCGGCGGCCGAGAGGGCCGCCCGCCGGGTTTCGAACCGTTTGAGGACCTCTCCGCCGGGCCGGACGTAGATGTTGCCGATGTCGGCGTCCAGGAGCACCGGCGTGCCGTCGGGGATGTCCAT
>JAABTM010000152.1 GCA_011389855.1 Desulfobacteraceae bacterium | reverse complement strand
CTCGGGAAAGAGATATTCGATATCGGGGTGGACAGTGAAACGTCTATTACCTCCGATATGGTCACAGATACTGGGAATCAAATCATGAAATTATGTTACAATGAGATTTTAAATGAACTTAAATATGGACAAGCTCCTTCACTTAAATGCTTTGAGGAATATTATTACAAATATCGGAATCCTGCTTAGCATAAAGTTTCGTCATATAGACTATCTTTAACAACAATAAAAGCTTATATGAATGATATTTTCGCTATTTCGAAGTTAATATATGAGTAAAAGGAGGGATGGCCGTGGCAAATGCGAAATTAAATTCAGCGATAAAAATGTATAAAAGCAAAGATGTAACTGGCGCCAAAAAGCTCTTGATGGAAATTGCCCGAGAAGATGCAAAGAATGAAACGGCATGGCTATATTTATCCGCATGTATTTCAAATGTTGATCAAAAAAAGAAATGTCTTTCGAAAGTGATAGCCATCAACCCTAATAATCAACAAGCTCTGAAAATGATGGCGAAAATATCCTCTGCAAAGGCAAGTCCATCATTACCTGCTGTAAAACCATCTAATGAAATTCGGCGTAAAGAGTCAGTGGAAATACTATCGGAAGAAAGCCCACCCCGTTCAACCCTGAAAGCATGTTTGTATTGTGGTGAAATGATCCAGTCTGTTGCAATTGTATGCCGGTTTTGCGGGCGAGATATATCCTCTCCTGTTGCCCCGTTAAATCCGATGCCAGCGGTGCCTGATCAGATAAATCCTCAGCCAATTGAAATGAAAAATGCAGGGTTGAAGTGTGTGAAATATCCGGAACGTGAAGCTGCTGGAATATGTACCTACAGTGGAAAGCCGTATTGCCTGGAAGAGCTTGTTGAAGTAAGTGGGAAATTGTATGCAAGAGATCATTTGGACAAAGTTTTCAGTGAAGCGAAAGAAAATGCTGCAAAACAACAGACCGTGGCGCCTTCAATTGTGGTTAATGCCAATAGCAATGCAACTAATACGGTAAATATGGGAGGAGAAATAGAACGAGGTACAAAAAGCCGTACAACATCAATTGTCCTTTGTCTATGTTGGTTTTTAGGTTTTGGCGGACTACATAGATTATATACAGGAAATTGGATCATAGGAATTATTCAGTTTTTGACATGGGGGATGCTAGGAATTTGGCAATTGATTGATCTTTTAACAATTTTAGGCGGATCATATCGTGACGCAAGAGGGGAAGTTCTCATCAGATAATAAATAGAAAAAAAAAGGGAATACCGTTCCTCTATGGGCACCTTTGACTCTATGAAAATTTTAGGGTGTAGTTGGGCATATCTACAGGTTGGGGGATGCCCCATGTTTTGCCAAAAAAAGCAGTTTTTCCGGACGCAATTTGTAATTTTTCCATAAATCCGGGTACCTGTAGATAGAAAGGAAAATATTTGCCCGCCGATCTGATATAAAAAGACCACATGCGCATATCTCAAATAATAAATTCGATTTCCGAGGAAGAGAAAACACCCATTTCCCTCAATCTGGTTAATACCATCCAGCTTCAAACCGAGCAGATACGGGCATCGAAGGACGGGCTTGCGCGTCTGAAGGGCGTGAGGCCCAAATCGAAAATAAGCTCTCAATATCTCAAGCTCTCAAGCTCTCAAGCTCTCAAGCTCTCAAGCTCTCAAGCTCTCAAGCTCTCAAACCTTGGCAAGCCGGGGAAGGACAAGAATACTTCAAAATAAGACGGGAGATCGCCCCGTTTCCGCCAAGTGGAAGAAAACAAGGGATCTTGAAATCCACGATACAAAGATCAGGCAGCCGGATGAAATCCCGGAGGGCTGAAAATTCAAGTGTTAGGTTTCAAAAAGGAGAACGCAATGTATAAGCGAAAAATCGGTATCTTAGTGGGCATTTATTTGGCTGCATTTGTTGGTGCAGCCGATGCTGGAGACTGGCGAAATTCATGGTCATCTGAGAAAAATGCTGCCGCACAGAGATGTGAAAAGACATTTGAAGATTATCAATTGCAGGCTGTGTGCATGGATAACGAAAAGGACGGATATGACAAGATGCAAGGGAATTTCGGACTACCCGCATCGGTGGCGCATAAGGCGAAAATTCGCTGCGCAAGAACCTTTGACGATTTCCAGTTGCAAGCCGTATGCATGCAAAATGAAAAAGAAGGTTACGACAAAATGCAAAGCTATTAACAACGGAAGGGGACAGGAATTATGAAAGAGGTAATTTCAGTTATCGTCGTTTTGTGCTTGATCCCCGGTTTCCTGGACAATACCCGCCAGGAGGTCGCGGAACTGGAAGCCGCCCGCCGCCTGGGCCACTGGATCAAGGGCGCCTGTCTTTGTTATGGATTCGACGATATCGGGGCCATGGCGGCCGGCATTGAAACGGCGGCCGCAGGGGATGAAGGGATGGAGGTGATTGGGGAAAAATTTATGGGGTTGAAAAGGCGGTTGGAGGGGGTTGAGATTCGGTATGTGTAGCGGGGCGTTCGAGGCGTCCCAGACCTGCGAGGTTTTTAAAACCTCGCAGGTTTTAGGGGATTTCAATGTTCCCCCGATTCCTCATCTTCGGGCGAGGGCCGGGGCGCCGTGAATTCCGGTTCCTCGGCGGAGATCCGGATCGGCGGTTCTTCAACGCTGGAAACCGCCGGCGCTTCTTCCCAGCTGAGTTCGATCTCGATCTTCTGCTTTCCCTTTTTCCCACCGGCGACCATTTCGACCTGAATTTCACTGGCCGGGTTCAGGGTGACGAATCCAGCGCCCTCCTGAATGCAGATCGTGCCCTGTTTGAATGCGTCCACCAGGTCCGACAGCAGTGAGCCGACGGCGTCGGGGTCCATTTTCCGTTTCAGTTTCACTTCGTTTGTTTTCACGACGATCCTCCTTTGGGTGTGTTTCATTGCGCCGCCTGGCGCATGCGGCGCCAGGCGGCCAGTTTGACGGGCGGTTCGGCGCCGTTGACTTGGTCCGGGACAGGACCTTTCGGCGGGCGAGCCACGGAAATCTTGTCGGGGCGCGACTTGGCGGTTTTCTTTTCCCGGGTCAGGAGTTTGCTGATCTCCTCGGTGGAGAAGACCCGGTCACGGTCAGCCGGCAGGAAGACCACCGCCGCGCTGACGGTCAGCAGGGGGAACGCCTGGGGCGCGCCGTTCCGGTCGTTGGCGATGATATGGCCCCGCCGGATGGCCTCGGGGTCGTAGAAGCTTTCGACGTCGGAGGCGAACTGGCGGGCGATCTCCTCGATATGGCGGGTCGCCTTTTGAAGGGAGACATTGGCCATCCCCATGAAAAAATCGTCGCCGCCGATATGGCCGGCGAACCAGTCCGAGTATTCGGTGCGGGCCTTGAGAAGTTCGCCGAAGAGCATGATCACCCGGTCTCCGTTGCGGAACCCGTAGGTGTCGTTGTAGGGCTTGAAATTATCGAGGTCGAAGTAGACCAGCACCTGCCGGGCGCGGAGATCCTGGAGGGCCCGGGAGACGTATTCGTGGATCAGGGTGTTGCCCGGCAACTGGGTCAGGGGGTTCTGGTCCCTGGCCAGGACGATGTTTTTTTCGTTCAGCACCTTCAACAGGGAATGAGCGCTGAGAAAGCCCAGGTACCGCATGTTGTCGACGATGAGGATTCCGCTCATATTCTCGTTCTGGGAGTAGATCTCCAGGATCTTTTCGGCGGGGGTGTGGACGTCGGCGATGGGATGGCGGGTGATGAACCGGCCGATGTTTTTGTTGATGGCCGGATTCTTGAGCAGCTCGCCGCCGTACCGCGTGTAAAGGTACTCCTTGAAGCTGTTCTCGTCGATCACCCCCAGGGGTTCTCCGTTGTCGTTGACGATGGGGAAAAACGTCCGGTCTTTTTGCCGGCGGAATTTCTCGAAGACCTCCGTGAGATCGCAGGTGTGGGGCAGCGGATCGATTTGGGTCATTTCGCCGAGGATCAGCTTCTCGTCCCGTCCTTTGCGGTACCGCCGGTCGGAGCGGCTCAACTCCCGGATATGATCGTACCGGTTTTTCAGCCGGCCGAGATCGATCTCGGGTTTCTGGATGAGATATCCCTGCGCCAGGTCGCACCCGATATCCCGGCAACTGAAGTATTCCTGCCGGGTTTCCACGCCTTCCGCGATCACCATGGCCCCCATGAGATGGGCGAGGTTGACGAGGGAGGAGGCAAACATCTTTTTATGGGGATCGGCGGCGATGTCCTGGATGAAGAACCGGTCGATTTTGATGAAATTGGGCCGGGTATGGTAGAGCAGCTTCAAGCCCGCGAACCCGCTGCCGCAGTCGTCCACGGCAATGGTAAATCCCTGGTCCCGGTAGCTGTCGAGGGTCCGGACCGCTTCATCGGTCTGCTGGATTTCGTGTTTTTCCGAGATCTCGAAACAGATGGCGTCCTGGGGAAACCGGAATTTTTTTAGGATGTCGAGGGTGTTGCCGGATTGATACTCCAGCGAATCCAGGGCGCGATTGTCCAGGTTGAAAAAGAGCTTGACCTGGTGTTTCCATTCCAGTCGGGCGAATTTTTGGATGGCCTTTTCCCGGAGGGCCAGATCGACGCTGTAGAGCACCCCGTCGGCATAGGCCCCGTCGAAAAACCGGCTGATGGAGGGGATGCCGTCGTTTTCCCAGTTGCGCAGCAGGGCTTCGCACCCGTAACAGACGCCGGTGTGGATGTTGACGATGGGCTGGAAGGCGTACTCGATTCGCGACAGCCGTGACGGCCAGATGGTGTAATCCAGGGACTGCTTCATCGAAAACGACTCCGGGGTGATGGGAATGGGAACAAGGGGGCGTGGATCAGTCAAGAGATCGTACCCAGGATTCGATCTTGTCCCGGATGTCGTCGCGGATATCCCGGAGCCTGTCCAGCTTTTCCCCGTGGGACCCGGTCAGCTCTTCGGGGTCCGGAAAGGGCCAGTGGGTCCGCTGGGTGAAGCCGGGGAAGATCGGGCAGCGTGCGTCCGACGCCGCGTCGCAGACGGTGATCACGTGGTCGAACAGGCGTCCCGCCTTGAACAGATCGAATACGGACTGGGTTCCCTTCCCGCTCAGATCGTGGCCGATTTCGGCCATCACTTCCACCACCAGCGGGTTGATCTCCGTCGGTTCGAGTCCGGCGCTTTCCACCTCGAAGCGGTCGTCCCCCAGTTCCCGGATAAAGGTTTCGGCCATCTGGCTCCGGGCGCTGTTGTGACCGCAAATGACCAGAACGCGTTTTTTGTGGCTCATGTGTGCTCGCCTTTCTGTGCTTTTCCGGATGGATGGGGTTCGTGAGAATCAGTAATCCGCGTGCCGGACGATTTCCCCCTCGACCATGTAAATAACCTCTTCGGCGATATTGGTGGCGTGGTCGCCCACCCGTTCCAGGTGACGGGAAATTAGAAAGAGGTTGAGCAGGTGGCGGATGTCGCCGGGGTTCCCCTTCATGGCCGACTTGATCTGGTCGTAGGCGTCGTGGTGGAATTTGTCCACATCGTCGTCCAGGAGACAGACCTTGAAGGCGACGTCGGCATCCAGGTTGACCAGGGCGTCCAGGCTCATCCTCAGCATGGCGGCGACCTTTTCCGTCATGGGCGTATAGTCGTGGCGGAAATCCGACGTGTTGTTCTGTTTGGCGATGGAGGTGACCCGCTGGGCGATGTTGACCGTTTCGTCGGCGATCCGCTCCAGGTCGTTGTTGATCTTGATGACGGCGATGAGAAACCGCAGATCCACGGCCACCGGCTGGTGGAGCGCCAGCACCTTGAGGCACTCCTCCTCGATCTCCACTTCTTTTTCGTCGATTTCGTGATCTTTCTTGATAATCTGGCCGGCCTCGAACAGGTCACGCTTTTCGATGACCCGGCTGACCTTGTGGACGCGGTCTTCCACCATGGCCCCGAGCGAGAGAACCTGATTTTTGATTTTATCCAGTTCCTTCTGCAGATGTCTGAGCATTGATTTTTTCTCCATTAACCGAACCGTCCCGTGATGTAGTCCTCGGTCTGCTTCAACCGGGGTCTGGTAAAGAGTGTATCGGTATCCCCCACCTCGATGAGCTTGCCGATGTAGAAAAAGGCGGTGATGTCCGAGACCCGGGCCGCCTGCTGCATGCTGTGGGTCACGATGATGATGGTGTATTCTTTCTTCAACTCGTGGATCAGGTCCTCGATCTTCTGGGTGGCGATGGGGTCCAGGGCCGATGCCGGTTCGTCCATGAGCACCACCTCCGGCTCGACAGCCAGTGCCCGGGCGATGCAAAGCCGCTGCTGCTGGCCGCCGGACAGCCCCAGGGCCGACTCCTGGAGGCGGTCCTTTACCTCGTCCCACAGGGCCGCCCGCTGAATCGATTCGGTCACCCGCTGTTCGATCAGTCCTTTGTCCCGGATGCCGTTGACCCGGAGCCCGTAGGCCACGTTTTCGTAAACGCTTTTGGGAAACGGGTTGGGTTTCTGGAAGACCATGCCCACCCGCCGCCGCAGCATGACCACGTCGAGGGAAGGGTCGTAGATGTCTTCGTCCTCCAGCATGATCTTCCCCTCCACCCGTGCGATGGGGATCAGGTCGTTCATGCGGTTGAGGCACCGGAGGTAGGTCGACTTGCCGCAGCCGGAGGGGCCGATGAGGGCCGTGACCTGCTGCTTTTTGAACTCCAGGGACACATCGTGGAGGGCTTGAAAATTGCCGTAATAAAAGTCCAGGTGTTTCGACGTCATCTTGACGCCGTTCGATTTTGAATCGCTCATCCGAGTATTCCTATGTTCTATCAAATAAAATTGAGAGGTTCGGGTTATCCCTTCAGCCGTTTACGGAGTCGGGCCCGCCAGATGATGGCGATGAGATTCATGCCGAGAACCAGGGTGATCAACACCAGCGCGGTGCCGTACTGGAGGGGTCGGGTCGCCTCGATCTCGGTGCCGGCCGTGGCCAGCACGTAAATATGATACGGAAGCGCCATGATCTCGCTGAAGATGGATTCCGGCAGGTCCGGCGTGAAAAAGACGGCGGCGGTGAACATGATGGGGGCCGTCTCGCCGGCGGCCCGGCTCAGCCCCAAAATGCCCCCGGTGAGGACGCCCGGCAGGGCCGTCGGCAGCACCACCCGGTAGATGGTCTGCCATTTGGTGGCCCCCAGCCCCAGGGATGCCTCCCGGTAAGTGTCGGGCACCGCTTTGAACGCCTCCTCGGTGGAGCCGATGACCACCGGAAGGCTCATGGCGCCCAGGGTGAGGGCGCCCGCCAGGATGCTGACGCCCATATCCAGGTAGATGACGAAAAACGCCAGCCCGAAAAGCCCGAAAACGACGGAGGGCACGCCGGCCAGGTTGTTGATGCCCAGACGGATCGTCCGCAGCACCTTGCCCGGCCGGGCGTATTCGTTCAGGTAGATGGCCGAGGCCACGCCGATGGGCATGGCCACGAGGATGGCCCCGACGCCCAGAAGGATGGTGCCCACGATGCAGGGGAGGATGCCCCCCTTCGTCATGGAATCTCTGGGCGCCTCGGAGAGAAACTCCCACGAGATGGCGCCGATGCCGTTTTTTACCATGAAATAAATGATGATAAAGAGCGCCAGCGCGTTGATTACGGCGGACAGCCGGAAAACGGAAAAAATGGCCTTCTGGATAAAGCGTCGTCGCCGCTGCTTTCGAACCGCGGTTTGATGAATGATCGACGAGGTCCGCCCGGCTTTGGGAGGTCGATCCGCCGCTTGGGTCTTTTGCTCCTTTTCCGGTCCCGCTTCGGCGTATTCTTCCTGGGTAATGTCCATTTTGCTGTTCCTCATTAAAGTGACGCCTCTCCCACCTGCCGGTATCGGGTGGCGATGATGTCCGCGATGATGTTGAAAAAGAGGGTAAACAGAAACAAGACGATGCCGGTGGCGAACAGGGCGTAGTAATGATCGCCGCGGAAAGGCGCTTCCGCCATTTCGGCGGCGATGCTGGCGGGCATGGGCCGCACCGGATCGAATATGGAAGAGGGGACCATGGCGGCGCCGCCGGCCACCATGAGCACCACCATGGTCTCGCCCACGGCCCTTGATATCCCGAGGATGACGGATGTGGCGATGCCGGAGATGGACGCGGGGACCACCACCCGCCAGAGGGTCTCCCACTGGGTGGCGCCCAGGGCCAGGGAGCCTTCCCGCAGGGCGTTGGGGACGCTGTAGATGGCGTCCTCGGAGATGGAGCAGATGGTGGGAATCGACATAAAGGCCAGCATGAGCGCGGCGTTAAAAAGGTTGAGGCCCGTGGCCACACCGAGAACCTGCTGAAGGAACGGCGCCACGATCACCATGCCGAAAAATCCGATGACCACCGAGGGCAGCGCCGCCAGCAGCTCGACGATGGGCTTGAAGATCTCGGCCACCCGTTTGGATGCCAGTTCCGCCAGGTAGATCGCCGTCATCACGCCCAACGGAATGGCGATGACCGCGGATACGGCGGTAACGGCCAGCGAGGCGACGATCAGCGGATAGATGCCGAAATCCGGCGGATCGGAGGTCGGATACCAGTAAACGCCGAAAAGAAATTCCTTCACGGACACCATATTGAAGACCGGGAGGCCTTCCATGAAGAGAAAGACCATGATCATGAAGAGCACCGCGATGGAGGCGGTGGCCACGCAGAAAAAAAACGTGCGCATGACCTTTTCAGTTGACTGTCGTTTTCCTGCCATTACGATTCCTGTCTGTAAACGGACAGGGGACCTCGTCCTGAAGATCCCCTGTCATCCGGGTTGAAGGGCGGTGGTTAGTACAGCGGCACGTATCCCGTGGCTTCCACCAACTTCTGACCCGTTTCAGGATGGAGCACGAAGTTGAGGAAATCCACGACTTTCCCCTCGGGCCAGCCGCGGGTGAACATGTACAGGGGCCGGCTGATGGGGAAGGTTCCGTTGAGGGTGGTCTTCTTGGAGCCGACGATTCCGTCCACCGTCAACGGTTTGACGTCCTTGTTCATGTATCCCAGCCCGATGTAGCCGATGGTATTGGGGTTTTTGGCCACGGCCTGGGCCACGGCGCCGTTGGATGCCTGGAGCAGGGCGCCCGGATAGACCCGGCTTTTGCCCATGACCTTCTTTTCCCAGACTTCATAGGTGCCCGAGGAGGTGTCCCGGGAGATGACCACGATTTTCCTGTCGGGGCCGCCCACTTCGTTCCAGTTTTTGTATTTCCCCTCGTAGATCATCTTGAGGGCGTCCATGGTCAGGTTTTCGACTTTGTTGGACGGATGAACCACCGGCACGATGCAGTCGTAGGCCACCCGGAACGGGACCGGATAGGCGCCTCTTTCCATGGCCAGCTTCACCTCTTTGTCCTTGATGAACCGGGACGAATCCCCGATGTCGGTGGTGCCGTCGATGATGGCTTTGATGCCGTTGCCGGACCCGCCGCCGGAGATGGAGATTCTCATCTCCGGATTCTCCTTCATATACGCCTCGGCCACTTTCTGGGCGATGGGCAGTACCGTGGTGGATCCCTTGATGACCAGTTGCTCGGCCCAGGCGGCGGACGCCGCGAACGTCAGTGCCAGCAGAATAACGAGTGCCTTCTTGAAATGTTTCATGCTTCTTTTTTCCTCCCGTTTTTGTTAAAGTGCAAAATTACTTTCAATAGCCGGGCGCGGAACCGCCCGCGCCGGGCTGCGACCGGCCCCTGCCGGCGTCTTGTTGAAAGGGAATATAGGGGTCAATTGTTAGGGAATTGTTAGGGCGACGAAAAAAAATGAAAAAAAATCGATATAATTTTTTATGGTCAATGATATCAATAGTTTTTACGGTGATTTTTTTTCTTCCCCCCACCGCCGCTTTGGCGGAGGCCACCCCCGTTCACGAGATTCAGGGAGGCGGGGACGAGAGTTCAATGGTCGGTCTAATCCGCACGGTACAAGGTGCGGCAGTGGGCGATTTTCAGGGCGATGACGAACTCAAAGGGTTCTTTTTACAGGAAGAATTTCCCGATGATGATCCTGCCACTTCGGAAGGGGTCTTCGTCTATCATAACCAAACCGACGTCCGGATCGGCGACCGGGTCAGACTGACCGGCGAAGTAAAGGAATACAAAGGGTTGACCGAGATCACGGCGGTCCGGGATCTGTCGATCCTTCAATCCGGGGTCGCCCTGCCGGCGCCGGTCGAACTGACCCTGCCGCTGTCGTCCATCGCCGGTCTGGAGCGGTATGAAGGCATGCGGGTCGTGTTGCCCCAGCGGTTGACGGTATCGGATATCAGCGCTCTGCCGGTTTACGGATCGGTGGTTCTGTCCCGCGGCCGGCCCATGAAGCCGACAGCCGCGGCCCCGCCCGGACCCCAATCCCAGGCGGTGGCCGATGCCAACCGTCTCAATCGCCTCATCCTCGACGACGGGAGCACCCGTTTCGAGCCTGTTCCCATTCCCTATCCGAGTCCCGGGATGACCGCCGACCGCCCCCTGCGGACGGGTTATGCGGTTACGGGCCTGATCGGAGTCCTTGATTTCAGCTTCGGCGAATACCGGTTTCACCCCACCGAACCGGTCGTGTTCGAAACGGATGCCAATCTCCGAAGAGACGGTCCGGTCGTCCCGGCCGGACGACTCCGGGCAGCCGGCTTTAATCTTCAAAATTATTTCAACGGACCCGAATTTCCCACTTCTCGCGGTGCGGCCACCTCTGAAGCCTTTGCCCGGCAACACGCCAAAATCACGGCCGCCCTCGCCGGAATGGCCGCCGACGTGGTCGGGCTCATGGAGATGGAAAACGACGGCTACGGGCCGGAGAGCGCTATTGCCCAATTGACGGATGGGTTGAACGCCGCCGCGCCAAAGGGCACGTCTTACGATTATATCAGGCCGGAAACCGATAGGCTTGGCAACGACGCCATCGCCAACTGCCTCATCTTCCGCCGGGAAACCGTCGCGCCGGCAGGGCCGGCCTCGGCTCTGACCAGCGGCGCCTTCGCCGGGACCAGCCGGCCGCCCCTGGCCCAATCCTTCCGGGAAATCGCCACCGGCGAAACCTTCACCGTGGTGGTAAATCATTTCCGGTCCCGGTCCACCCCCTGCGAGGGGGACCCCGAAGAAGAGACCTATCAGGGCCCCTGCAACGGCGAACGGACCCGGGCCGCCAAGGAACTCGTCGCATGGCTGGAAACCGCCCCTTACGGCGCCGACGACCCGGATATCCTGATCATCGGAGATTTGAACGCCTATGCCTTTGAAGATCCCCTGACCGTTCTCCGGGAGGCGGCGTACGTCGATCTTCTCCAATCCCATATCGGATCGGACGTCTACACTTACGTTTACGACGGCGCCGCCGGCGCCCTGGATCATGCGCTGGCCAGCCCGTCCATGGCCTCTCAGATCCATAATGCGGCTGTGTGGCGCATCAATTCGGATGAACCGTCCATTCTCGATTACACCACGCTGAAGCGAACGGAGGACGGCGCGATCCTGTACGATCCGGGGCCGTTCCGATCTTCTGATCATGATCCGGTGATCGTGTCCATCGATCCCGGGGGCGTTATATTCCACCTGGGCGATGTTTTGTCCGCCCTCAGAATCACAGCGGGTTTTACCGATGATCCGGCTTCCCCGATCCTGGACCTCGACGGCAACCACAGGATCGGGCTGGAAGACGTTGTCGGCCTTCTGCGTCATGTGATCGCCGAATGACTTTCAGCAACGGCAAACAGCCCATTGTGGTGATCGGCGGCCCCACGGGCGTGGGGAAAACCGCCGCGGCCATCGCCGTCGCCGAAGCCTTCGGCGGCGAGATCGTGGGGGCCGATTCCATGCAGATCTACCGGTTCATGAACATCGGCACGGCCAAACCGACGCCGGAGGAACAGGAGCGGGTCCGCCATCACCTGATCGACATCCTGAACCCGGACGAACCTTTTGACGCGGCCCGGTATGCGGAGACGGCGGGGGATGCGGTCAAACGGCTCCATGAAAAAGGGATTCTTCCCCTGGCGGCCGGCGGCACGGGGCTCTATATCAAGGCCCTGGTCCACGGC
>JAABTM010000151.1 GCA_011389855.1 Desulfobacteraceae bacterium | reverse complement strand
CCTGATGTTCTGCGAAACCGCTGGCGTCACGGCGGTCTTCCTCGGATTCGCCATCAAGTACGCCACCGAAGGCCACCAGAAACGGTTTATCAAAGACGCCTTCAAGCACTACATCAGCCCGGCGGTCATCGATCAGCTCATCAACAATCCGGACAAATTGCAGCTGGGGGGGGACCGGCGGATCCTGTCCTTCTTCTTTTCGGACATCGAATCCTTCACCACCATATCCGAAAAGATCAAAGACCCGAAGGAATTGACCGCGCTGCTCAACGAATACCTGACGGCCATGACCGACATCATCACCGAGGAGGGCGGCACCGTCGACAAATACGAGGGCGACGCCATCATGGCTTTCTGGAACGCCCCCCTGGAGTTGTCCGACCACGCCGACCGCTGCGTCAAAAGCGCCCTCAGATGCCAGGCCAAGCTGGCCCAGTTGCGGCCTTATTTCAGGGAAAAGCTGGAAGGAAAGATGGACCGGGACCTTCGCATGCGCATCGGCATGAACACCGGCGAGGCCGTGGTGGGGAACTTCGGATCACACACCAAATTCGATTACACGGCCATCGGCGACGCGGTCAACCTGGCCTCCCGCCTGGAGGGCGCCAACAAGGAGTTCGGCGCCTACACCATGATCTCCCAGCATACCCGGGACGCCATGACCGAGGATTTCGGCTTCCGGGAGCTGGGCCGCCTCCGGGTGGTGGGAAAGGAAGAAGGGGCCGTCACCGTATACGAACCCATGTATTTAAAGGAGTTCGACGCCAAAAAAGAGATCTACGCCGCTTTTTCCGAAGGACTGGCCCTTTTCTATGACGGCAAACTCCAGGAGGCCGAAACCGTCTTCTCCCAAATCGCCCGCTTCGACCCTGCCGCCGGGGCCTATCACCGAAAGTGCCGGGAACTCCTGGAGACCCTGGCCGGAAGCCCGGACCGGGGCGAGTCCATGATGCGGGAATGGCAGGGGGTCTGGGTGATGACGCGGAAGTAGCTTCCGATTTCCTCGCCCTCGTGGATCAGCGGCGTCTGCGCGCCTTTTTCCATCGCCGGCTCGGTGTGCTGTCCGCACGGTTTCAAGCCGCGCCAGGGCGTCGAGGATTACAGGCCCCTCCCGGAAGCTGAGCAATCCCGGGATATAGGGCAACGCAATGGGCCGGGCGGCCACCGTCCACTCCACCACCGACAGGCCCGGATAATCCAGCACGGCCACGGCGGCCCGGGCCATGCCGCCGGGAAATCCCACATCGATGCCCGCCACCCGCGTCGCTTCTCCCAGCCGGTTTTCCAGAATCAGGGATCGCGCCAGCCGTTCCTGGAGAATCCGGGCCTCGGCGGGGGAGACGTCCCATGGATGAAGCCGGTCCGGCAGCGGACGGATGCCGCCCGCCGACCCTCCCGAGTTGTCGGCATTCTTCACCATATGATATACATGCCACATGAGGCGGGGCGTTGGCAACCCGGGAACAACTCGGACCTGGAGAATGGGATCTGTCTCACCCCACGATATACGTCCCCGTCCCCACGGCGATCAGCACATCCGATTCGTTTTTGAGTTCGGTCCGGACCACGGCCACTTTGCGGCCGGCGCGCATGGGGCCGCCTGTCACGGTGAACCGTTTGCCCTTGCCGGGACGGAGGTAATCGACGCGAAGATCGATGGTGCCGATGCGGGCGATGCGCGCCATGGCCTCTTCGGGGTCTTTGCCCGTCGCCTGGTGAAGAACGCCGGCCGTGGCCACGATGCCGCCCGCGGCGTCGAGAGCGGTGGAGATGACCCCGCCATGGAGGAAGCCGTGGACGAAATTGCCCACCAGATCGGCCCGCATGTCGAAATGGACGGTAACCGCCGTCTCCGAAAGGGCGCCGACCCGCAGGCCCAACACCCGGTTGAAGGGAAGCCTGTTTTCGTAGGTCTCCCCCAGCAGCTTCAGCAGATCGTCCATGTTCATGTCGTCGCTTCTGGTTTACCGCGCATCGCGTCGGCGCTGTAGATATAAATGGGATCGTTGTGAAGAGACCCGCCGGCCAGAACGAAAAACGCCCAGAACCAGCCGGTCATGCGCCGGGATCCCACTGGTCCGGTCGGACCCGGCCGTCGGCGCGACATCGGCGGAAACGACCCGCCATGCAGAGGGCGGAAAAGGTCTCCACGGCCCGGATCAGCTCCGGCAGGGAGATGGGCCGGTTGAAGCTCCCTAAATGAGGGCCGCTGTGGAAAACGATATCCGCGGCGCCTTTGGGCAACCCCCGGATGCGGTCGTCCGAAAATCCCCGCTCTTCGAGAAAGGCCCGGAACCCGGCGTCGGACATCCCTTCCTGATCCACCGCCCGCAGCACCTCTTCCATGTGGCGGTCCACCCCCATCTCTTCGATCATCGCCAGCACCAGTTCCGGGATGTCCACGGGTGACGGGCCGGTGAACGGCGTCCCCGCAAAGCCTTCGTGATAGGCGCCGAAAATTTCCCGGATCAGGTCGCCGACGAGGGCCGGATCGAACAGGTTCCGCGCGTCCACGGGGCGCCCGTCCGGGTCGAGCCCTCTCCTCTCGGGGGCTTTGCCGCGGAAATGGGCGCCGACGATCAACAGCAGGCTCAGGAAATGGGACCCGATATGGCGATAGAGATTCGTCTCCCGGCCGGAGGCCGGGACCAAGTGTTCCAGATCCCGGAGGCCGGTGATCCCCAGGTTGGGGTAGTCGCAGGAGGCGAGCCACCGGTCGAGCCGGCCGGCCCGGAACCATTCGTATCGACCCCTGTCGCGGCGCCGATCCGCCTGGACCCGGTTGTGGAAAAGAGGGATCGCCGCCGTGTGGACGATGCCCCGGCCCGTCAGTTTTCCCAGAAGCCAGGCGTTTCGCGCCATCAGCTCCCTGAACGCTCTGTCGTCGAGGCCGCCCCCGCCGCGCCCCACCGGATAGGAAAAATAATCCGGGTGGGCGAGGAACACGATGGCGTGGCCCCCCGACCGGGCCGGATGGCCCGGAAAGCCGGTCAACCGGAACAGATAACGGCCGTCCAGATCGAGCGGAAAAGGGATGTCGAACCGCAAGGGAAAGAACCCCGCCGCCCCCGCCAACCGGCGCATCCACAGGGCTTCGTTGAGGAGACCCTCTGGATTTTCCCCGGGGCGGGTCGCTTTCAGCACCAGAATCCGGTCGTCGTCGGCAAGCCGGAAAACCCGGCTCCGACCTATGACGCGGTCCGTGCCCGTCAGTTTCAGTCCGTGTCCGTCCAGAAGACGGTCCAGATCGAGAACACGGCCCCTATCGCCATGGGCCCAGTCGTCTTCAACGCACGGCCCCGCCACGGCCACCGGCAGCGACCCCAGCGATTCCGCCATGGCCCGATGGGCGTGGCCCCAGGTCTTGGCCAGAACCTGTTCGATGCTCCTTTCGGCCTGGCGGGCCAGGGCGGCGCCTTCGTCCACGGCGCCCCCGGTCCGGACCATGATCGACACCAGGGTCAGGGCGGCCTGCCGGAAGAGGAAGAGCCCCTGGCGCTGGCGGGCGAAATCCTCCCGTTTCAAAAGGTCTTCCAGAACGCTAACGGTTCGGGGCTCCGCCGCCCAGGGATGGTCCGTCAGCAAAGACCGCAGATGATAAACCGCGTAATAGACGGCGGTGAAATCACTGGCGGGCGCCGAAATGAGGTCTTCAGACCGATCCCGTTGCCGCCGGATCCATTCCGGGCCGCGGCGCGGGGCAACGGACGGGGCCCGGCGCCGCTGATCCACGCGGACCTTTACGGCCTCCGGGATAAACCCGTCGATGCGGTCCATCATCGCCATCTTATCCCCTCCGTCCTGACTCTCATGCCGTGATGGCTACACCGTCTCCAGGTAGGCGACGAGGGCGTCCACTTGCTCCCGGGTCAAATTGGGAAAGGGCGGCATGTTCTTATACGGATCCCGGATCAGCCGCCGGATCGCCTCGCCCGATACGGGACGGCCGCTCACCGGCAGGGTCTCCCGGTTGAAAAGCCCCTGGAGCCCCGGCCCGATCCCCTCTTCGGGGGTCTCCACGGAATGGCACATGGTGCAGTTCCGGGAGAAGATCTCGGCGCCCTTTGAAGCCAATTGGGGCGTCGCCGCGGGCTTCTCCGTTTCGACGGCGGGTGGCGGGGAGACGCCGGCTGCAAACTTGTCGCCGTACACCAGCTCGCCGCCGAAATAGCCCAGACCGACAACGCAAAGAAGGCACAGCAAATATGCGAAAAGCGGCGCGGTGTTGCGCCGTTGGGCCTTCTCGGCGAAAAGGCCGGCGACGATCAGGAGGATTAGCAGCAGCCCCGCCAGACCGAGTTTGGCCTTGAAGGGGAAAAGCCATGCGCCGCCGAAGAAGTGCCGCCAGTCCATATAGCCCAGCAAGGCGGTGGGGATCAGGGCGATGAGCGCCAGGGTTAGGCAGTACCGGGCGCACATCAGCATGGGGCTGCTCCTGGACATTTTTCCCCCCAGAGCAAAAAAGAAGGCGCCCATGGTGAGACCGATGGTCATATGGGTGAGGGTGGGGTGGAGGGGATGGGTGTAGCCGAGGCTGGAGAGGGTGTCGTAAATGAACGCAAACATGATGGGATCCTTTCATTTGCCGTTCCGCTTTGGGGTTCCCGACGCGGCGCGGATCACTCCAGTCGGCGCAGCATCTCCGCGAATCTATGGGGTGCGGCGGCCATATCGGCCCGGTCCCTGAAATCGGCGAGCCGCGTCCGGCACCGTTTTATCCGTCTTGCCGGGTGCGGATGAGTCGTAAACCAGGAGCCGGAGAGCCGGACCGCATCGGGCATCCCCTGGAGGCGGTCCAGCAGCCGGACGAACCCGGCGGGATCGTAGCCGGTCCGGTAAGCGGTCTCCATGGCCCGGTCGTCGGCGGCGTACTCCAGGTTCGGGGTTATGCCCTGTTGAAAAACGACCATGGACAGCCGTTCGATCAGTTGGGCGAGGGTGTCGGCCGAGCCATCGAAGCCGGCCTTTCCATAGGATCGGAGCGGATGCCGGCCGGCGACATGGGTCGCTTCATGGGCCAGAACGCCGGCCAGTTCGGCCTCGTCCTTCATGATCCGGAGAAACCCCGTGGTGAGGGCCACGATGCCGCCCGGACAGGACCAGGAGGCGATGATCCGGTCGTTGTCGAGCACCGCGAAATAAAAAGGGGTGTCCGGTTCGCCGGCGTTTCGGGTCACCGCGCCCCCCACCCTGTTGACGTAGGTCTGGATCGCGTCGTTTTCGATGGGCATGCCGTACCGCTGAAACCCCGCCGCCGCCAGCCGGTCGCCGATGGCGATTTCGGCCTGGAACGAATCGGCCCGGGACAGCCCAACGGCGACCAGCAGCCCGACCACGAAAATCAGAAAAAATCCGCCGCATCGACGGCCTATAATCGCTGGCCGGCGTTTCACCGGAGTCCGCCGGGGGTTAGGGCGCATATTCACCGATTCCTCCTTCCTTTAAAAACGCATCCACATCCGCCTCGGAGACGTAGAAGGTGAGCACCCGGTCGAGGGCGCTTCTGTAGGGCTCCGGTATGGGCGCCGCCCTTTCGGATTCGCGGTCGTCCATGAATCCCCGGACGCTCCGGGACGTGTCGGCCGCCGCCAGCAGGATGTCGCTTTCCCCCAGATCCCCCAGCAGATCGTCCAGTTCGGCCGAGTCGCTCCCCGGTTTCGTATCGGAGACCTTGCCCCGGTAGATCCAGCCGGTTTCGCCGTCCGCCGTCCGCGCCTCGTACCATTTGTCGGCGGCGGAAAGGCGGGTCAGCTTCGCGTCCAGGGGCAGCCGGGCGACGGTGGCCGACACGGCGGTGGGCTCCGCCTGGAGCCGGGCGCCGTCGGAAACGACCCATAGCGCGTCGCCCGCCGCCGAGACGGTCGCGGGCGGAAAGAGCAGGGCGGTCATTACCGCCATCCAGGTGATTGCATATCGTGTTTTCATAGAACCTATTTAAAACACTTTGCACACTTTGTCCAGGTTTTCCACTTCGCCCATGACGATGAGGGGCGTGCCGGCCTTCAGTACTATTGTTTATGACTTTACAAAAGAAATCCGATGCCGTATATTTCCTGAATATGTCAAAATGGAGAAAGTGTTTTATTATACTGAAAATATTTGAAAATAAGTTTAAATCAGCACGAGGCGAATATGACGACGACCATGACGCTGGTGATCGCCACCGGCAACAAGGGCAAAACGACCGAGATCCGGGCGCTGTTGGAGGGGTTTCCGGTGGATATCCGGAACCTGGACGATTTCGGCCCGATTCCGCCGGTGGTGGAAGACGGGGAGACCTTCGAGGAGAACGCCTACAAGAAGGCTAGTTTTACGGCCCGGGTGCTGGGGGTTCCGGCCCTGGCCGACGATTCCGGTCTGGTGGTGGACGCCATGGGCGGCGCGCCCGGCGTGCTGTCGGCCCGGTACGGCGGCGAAAACGCCGCGGACAAGGACAGATACCTGAAGCTGCTGGAAGAGATGAAGGGTAAGACGGACCGGAGGGCCGCCTTCGAATGCGTCCTGTCCATCGCCGTTCCTTACGGCGCGGCCCTCACCTACGAGGGGCGGTGCGAGGGCGTCGTCGCCGAAGCGCCGGCCGGGGAGGGCGGGTTCGGCTATGATCCGGTCTTTTACTATCCGCCCCTGGAAAAGACCTTCGCCCAGTTGAGCGCCGAGGAGAAAAACCGGGTCAGCCACCGGGGTCGGGCCCTGGCCGAGTTCCGGAACGAGTTCGACAAGGTGATGAAGTGGCTCGAAATCCACATGCCGGCCCAGGAAAAATTCCAGTGCGCCGGGGACGCGGGCTGATTTGGACCGGATATGACCGACACCCTGCGCGCATTCATCGCCATCCGGCTCCCGGACCCGGTTATCCTTTTTATACGGGACCTCCAGGCGGACCTGAAAAACCGACCGGAGTTGCGCTTCAAATGGGTGCGGCCCGAAAGCGTCCACCTGACCCTCAAGTTTCTGGGCAACATCCGTCCGGACGCCGTGGACGCCATCGCCGAAGCCATGGCCGGGACGGCCGCCGCCTGGCCCCCATTATCGCTTTCGGCCAAAGGGCTGGGCGCGTTTCCCACCTCCAAAAAGGCCCGGGTGGTCTGGCTGGGGCTGACGGGGGACACCCATCCGCTCATCGAACTCCGGAAGGATCTGGACGGCCGGCTGGAACCTCTGGGCTTTCCGGGGGAAACGCGATCCTTCAAGGCGCATCTCACCATGGGCCGCGCCAAAGGGAAGGTTGACCCTCAATCCCTGGTGGAGGCGATCACGGCCGGGGCGTCTTCGGCGTCGCCGACCTTTACGGCCGGCCGGCTCATCCTGTTCAAAAGCGATCTCAAACCCGACGGCGCGGTCCACACGCCGCTCCGTGAAGCGACGCTAACCGGCCGAACCGACTAACCTTATATGAAACAGATCACGATTTTCGATCATCAGGAGGCTTTTATGAACGTGTCGCCAGATAAACAGAAGGCGGTGGAAAACGCCATGACCCAGATCGAACGGCAGTTCGGCAAGGGGGCCATCATGAAGCTGGGCTCCCGGGAAGTGGCCGACGTGCCGGTCATCCCCACGGGGTCTTTGGCCCTGGACCGGGCCCTGGGCGTGGGCGGGTTGCCCCGGGGACGGGTCATCGAGATCTTCGGCCCGGAATCCTCGGGCAAGACCACCCTGGCCCTCCATGCCGTGGCCCAGGCCCAGAAGCAGGGGGGCATCGCCGCCTTCATCGACGCCGAGCACGCCCTGGACACCGTCTATGCCCGAAAACTGGGGGTCAACTGCAACGACCTGCTGGTCTCCCAGCCCGACACCGGCGAACAGGCCCTGGAGATCCTCGACATGCTGGTGCGCTCCGGCGCGGTGGACGTCGTGGTCATCGATTCGGTGGCGGCCCTGGTGCCCCGTGCGGAAATCGAGGGCGAAATGGGCGACGCCCACATGGGTTTGCAGGCCCGGCTTATGTCCCAGGCCCTCCGGAAGCTCACGGGCACCATCGGCAAAACCCTGACCACGGTCATCTTCATCAACCAGATCCGGATGAAGATCGGCGTGGTTTTCGGCAACCCCGAGACCACCACCGGCGGCAACGCCCTCAAATTTTACTGCTCGGTCCGCCTCGACATCCGGCGCACCGGGTCCATCAAGGAGGGGCAGGAGGTGGTGGGCAACCGCACCAAGGTGCGGGTGGTGAAAAACAAGATCGCTCCGCCGTTCAAGGAGGCGGAATTCGACATCACCTACGGCGAGGGCATTTCCCGCACCGGCGATCTGCTGGACATGGGCGTGTTCATGAACATCATCGACAAGAGCGGGGCCTGGTATTCCTACGAAAAGGAACGGATCGGCCAGGGACGGGAGAACGCCAAGCGGTTCCTGAACGACAACACGGACATGTACGAGACCATCCTGGCTAAAGTCCGGGACGCCATGGGACTGACCGAAAAGCACGAGCGGGCGGAGACGCCGGCCGAGACGGCGGAAACCGGAGAAAAGGAATAGGGGATAGACGCCATGAAGACAGGCAACGAGATTCGCAAGCTGTTTCTGGACTACTTCAGGAAGCACGGCCACCAGATCGTCCGGAGTTCGTCCCTCGTCCCCCAGGATGATCCCACCCTGCTGTTCGTCAACGCGGGCATGGTCCAGTTCAAGCGGGTGTTCCTGGGCGAGGAGAAGCGGGACTACAATCGGGCCGTCACCTCCCAGAAATGCGTCCGGGCCGGGGGCAAGCACAACGACCTGGAAAACGTCGGCTACACGGCCCGCCACCACACCTTTTTCGAGATGCTGGGCAATTTCTCCTTCGGCGATTATTTCAAGGAAAAGGCCGTGGAGTTCGGCTGGGATCTGCTGACCAACGGCTACGGGTTTCCGGAAGACAAACTCTGGGTCTCCATCTACCTGGACGACGACGATGCCCACGACATCTGGGAGAAAGGGATCGGCGTGCCGTCCCAAAAGATCCTCCGGTTCGACGAAAAGGACAATTTCTGGGCCATGGGCGACACCGGCCCCTGCGGGCCCTGCTCCGAAATCCATTACGACCGGGGCGCGGCCTTCGGCTGCGGACGCCCCGACTGCGCCGTGGGGTGCGACTGCGACCGGTGGCTGGAGATCTGGAACCTCGTCTTCATGCAGTTCAACCGGGACGCTTCGGGCGAAATGACGCCCCTGCCCAAGCCCAGCATCGACACCGGCATGGGGCTGGAGCGGGTGGTCTCCGTTCTCCAGGACGCGCCCACCAACTACGACATCGACCTGATGATCCCCATCATGGAAAAGGCCGAAGATCTTTCCGGCAAGTCCCGCCGGGATTCCTTCGAGACGGACGTGGCCATGAAAGTGATCGCCGATCACAGCCGGGCAGCGGCCTTTCTCATCGGCGACGGCGTGCTCCCTTCCAACGAGGGGCGGGGGTACGTGCTGCGCCGGATCATGCGGCGGGCCATCCGCTACGGCCGCAACATCGGGCTCACGAAACCCTTTCTCCATGATACCGCCAGCGTGGTCTTCGACATCATGAAGCCGGCCTATCCCGAACTGACCGACGCGTCCGCCTTCATCACCAACGTCATCAAAAACGAGGAACTCCGGTTCACCGAGACCCTCGACCACGGCCTGCGCCTCCTGACCGATACCCTGGAGAACATGAAGGCCAGGGGCGAGACGCAGGTTCCCGGCGACGTGATCTTCAAACTCTACGACACCTTCGGGTTTCCGGTGGACATCGTCCAGGACGTGGTGCGGGACAAAGAGATGACCCTCGACATGGCTGGCTTCGACCGGAACATGGAAAAACAGCGGGAGCAGTCCCGGTCCGTGGCCTCGTTCGCGCAGATTTCCGACGCCTACAAAAACCTCTCCGCCACCGGGTTCAAGCCCGAATTCACCGGGTATAGAACAGTCGAAGACACTGCCCGGGTGACGTTGATGGTAAAAGACGGCCAGGAGGCCAAGGAAGCCGCCGCCGGCGACGCCGTGGAGGTGGTGACGGACAAGACGCCGTTTTACGGCGAATCGGGGGGCCAGGTGGGGGACACCGGCGTCATCGCCGGCGAAAACGGCCTGGAGATCCGGGTGGAGGACACGGTCAAGGACCCCACCGGCCTGACCATTCACAAAGGCAAGGTCCTGGCCGGCACGATCAAAACGTCCGACCCGGTGACCCTCAAGGTCGACCGGAAGGGTCGGGGCGCCACGGCCCTCAATCACACCGCGACCCACATCCTCCATTACGCCCTCCGCAAGGTTTTGGGGGACCACGTCAAACAGGCCGGCTCCCTGGTGGCGCCGGACCGGTTCCGGTTCGATTTCACCCATTTTTCCCAGCCCACGGTCGAGGAACTCTACGAGATCGAGCGGATCGTCAACGAGCGGGTGCGGCAAAACGTGCCGGTGGATATCGCCGAGATGGACGCCGAGGAAGCGTTTCAATCGGGCGCCACGGCCCTGTTCGAGGAGAAATACGGCGACCGGGTGCGGGTAATCTCCCTGGGCGATTTCAGCAGGGAACTCTGCGGCGGCACCCACACCCGGGCCACCGGCGACATCGGCCTGTTCCGCATTGTCGGGGAAACCAGCATCGCCGCCGGGATCCGCCGGATCGAGGCCCTGACCGGTGAAAAAGCCTACGAATATACCCAGGAAAACGACCGGATCCTCCACGCGGCGGCGGGCAAGCTCCGTGAAAAACCCCAGGCCCTGGAAGACCGGCTGGACAAGCTGCTGACCCGGCAAAAAAGCCTGGAAAAAGAGGTGGACGCCCTCAAGGCCAGGATGGCGACCATGACCACCGCCGACGGCGGCGACGAGATCAAAAAGACCGTGGGCGGCGTCAGCGTGCTCATCAAAAAGGTCAACGTGGACAAACCCGCGGCCCTCCGGGACCTGGCCGACAAGTTCAAGCAGAAAATCGGCTCCGGCGTGGTGGTGCTGGGCGCCCCGGCCGGGGAAAAGGTGCTGCTCATCGCCGTGGTCACCGACGACCTGACCGACCGGTTCCACGCCGGCAACATCGTCAAGGAAGTGGCGGCCGCGGTGGGCGGCGGCGGCGGCGGCCGTCCCGACATGGCCCAGGCCGGCGGGACGAAGCCGGAGAATCTGGACGAGGCGTTGGAGAAAGCCTATTCGGTGGTGGAATCCATGTAATATGATCATGCACCGGGGGCGGAAACGTCCCCGGCAGGCATGGAAATCGATCCCAAAAAGCGTTTCTCTTTCCCGCCTTCAATTCCTACCCCCCTCATTGCCGACAACCAAAAAGAAACGAATAGACAAGCCTGAGAGAGACATGATGCAAACCTATCTCAAAGAAAAAATCGGAAATCCAAACTTGTTTTCCGGTCGAAAAAAAGAACTTGAACGCTATTTAGACTGGATTGAAGGCATCAAATCCGAAAATTCAAAAAGCACCGCCATAGTTTCCCGGCGAAAAACCGGGAAAACCTCCGATCTGCGCCGGTTGTACAACCTGACGTTTCACGCCGACGCCGGGGTGATTCCGTTTTATTATGAAATCGGCGAAGGAAGGATATGGGTCGTTGACTTCTGCAAGGACTTTTTTCTTAATTTTATTTTTCAATACGTGGCCTTCGTTTCCCGTAAACCCGAATATATCAATCATCCGCTGCGACACAGCTTGTCCGGGGCGTTAAAGATTGTTGAAACCGAAAAACTGGGATACCTGACGGATTACATCGAACAAGCGAGGCTCTTGATTGAAGAAGAAAGCTTTAATTTATGGCAATATGTTCGTGAAACGCCATACACGCTCGCTACACAGCAAAACGAGTTCATTGTCCAGATCATCGACGAGTTTCAGTTTTTAAACAGTGAAATTTGCAGAGACAAAATGGCTGAAAGGCCGATCAAGGATTTCGCGGCCGGCTATCTGCGCACGGCGGAATTCAAAAACGCGCCGCTTTTGGTGTCCGGAAGTTGGGTGGGCTGGTTGATGAACGATCTGGTGATGATGCTGCCGGGACGCTTCATCCTGTC
>JAABTM010000440.1 GCA_011389855.1 Desulfobacteraceae bacterium | reverse complement strand
TGTCGATGATCTGGATCTCCTTGCCCTTCCACTGGCAGGTGGTCACCGCCGAGGTGATGGTGATGCCCCGTTCCTGCTCGTCCACCATCCAGTCCATGACCGCCTCGCCGTCGTGGACCTCCCCCAGCTTGTGGGACCGGCCGGTGTAAAAGAGCACTCGTTCGGTGACGGTGGTCTTGCCCGCGTCGATGTGGGCGATGATGCCGATATTGCGTATGTCGTTGAGCTTCTTTTTCTTCATTATCCGTATCTTATCGTATTAGCGTTCGATCGGGCTTCAATGCGAAGCGCAGGTCCATGTGGCCCTTGAATGTCGCCGCGGATTCTCCTTCGACGAGAATCTTGGCCGCCTTCATTTCGGGCATGTTCAGGCAGACGGTGTTGACGATGGAATAGACGGTCAGCAGTTCGGCCTCGCTGCCGCCCGTGTGTTCGGAAACGGCCGCGGCGCTCAGATCCACGTAGGCGACGCCCTTCCGGATTACCACGTCCCTCACCGCCGCGTTTGGCGAAAGGGTCCGCGCCAGATCCCGGATCGGCCCCTGGATGAGGGCCTCCACCAAGGCCCTGCCTTTGTCCGTTTGTCCCGCTCCGTGGACGATCCGCCGCTCTTCGGCCCGCAAACAGGCTTCCAGCGGATCGGCGAAATAGAGCCGGGCCAGCGTGGTCGCTCCGGGCGCGCCGGTTCCCGATGGCCCCCCGGCATGCCGGCCGCCGAAGAACAAAAAAGCGCCGACCGCCGCCGCGGCCCCCACCGCCAGAAGCAATAGGATGGCGCGCTTATGCCCTGTTCTATCCATCCGTTTCTTCATCCGTCCGCCAAACTGAAATGGGTATTTTTATGTGAACGACGCCGTCATGTCAAGGAAAGAAAGACCGGAAGGCCGGCTCACCTCTCCCGTGAGATATCGAAGACAACGCCGGGAACGCCGTCCATCGACGACGTCAGCCGCAACCGGGCCGAAAAGGTTTTCCCGGTTTGGGACCGGAAACCTGAAAGGAGATCGGTTTCGCCCCTCTCCAACAGATGGACGACCGATTCTTCGGACAGCTCGGCGCCCGCCTGGACCTTCCAGATGACGAACCGGCACCCGCGTCCCTGGGGCGGACGCCGCCATTGGGCGCATCCGTATCCTTTCTTCCCTTCGATCACGTCCCCGCCGCAAGCAGGACACCGGCCCAGCTTTTGGGCGCCGCGTCCGCCGGCGGGGCCGGACCCGGACCCGGACCCGGATTTGAACGCCGCCGCCGCATCGGTTACGAACGCCCGGATCTTCGACAAAAAGGCATCGGCCTCCCCGGCCCCCTGGGCGATCCTCTCCAACTGTAGTTCCCACTGGGCCGTTTCTTCCGGCGAGGCGATCGGCCGGGTCGCCGGCAGCGCCCTGAGGGTGTCGATGAGGCGACATCCGCGCTCGACGGCCACCAGGTGGCGCTTCCGGCGGACGATATATTTCCGCTTCAGCAGGGTCTCGATGATCTGGGCCCGGGTGGCCTGGGTCCCGAGCCCCACATCTCCCCGGTAGATTTTCTTCAAGGCCGCCTCCGCCACATACCGGCCGGGGTCGGTCATCTCCCTGAGGAGCAGGGCTTCGGTGTATTCCGGCGGGGGCTGGGTCATTTTCCGGTCCACCCGGGTCTCGGCGACCGCCGCCGGGTCGTCCGGTTCCAGGGGCGGGAGCAGGGCAGTCTCTTCCTCATCCTTCGGAGAAGTCTCCGCGTCATACACCGCCTGCCAACCGGGCTTTAAAATGATCCGGCCCCGGGTGCGGAAGGTTTCCTTTTCCACTTCCGTTACGATCTCCGTGGCTTCGTATTCGCAGTCGGGGTGGAAGGCTGCGGCGAACCGGCGCAGCACCAGGTCGTAAATCTTCTCCTCATCCGCGCCGGCGCCTCCCGGCAGTTTCGCCAGGGGGATCAGGGCGTGATGATCCGTCAGTTTGGCGTCGTTGAAGACCCGGCGGTTGGAAAGCGACGCCAGACGGTCGACGACCCCGGCGAAGATGCCCGGATAGATCGGAGAGAGATCCCCCAGCAGCCCTTTGACCATGCCGACGCTTTGGGTCCCCAGCACCCGGGCGTCGGTGCGGGGGTAGGAGAGACATTTCCGCTTTTCATAGAGCGTCTGGGCGATGGACAGGGTTTTTTGGGCCGAAAAACCGTATCGCCGGTTGGCCTCCTGCTGGAGATCGGTCAGGGAGAAAAGCAGGGGCGGCGGCTGCCGTTTCTTTTTCCGGCTGACCGACCGGACCCGACCGTTCTTCCCCGCCACCGCCGCTGAAACGGCCCGGGCCGCCGGTTCCTCCGCAAACCGCGTCTCGGTCTTCCGGAACCAGTTGCCCCACCACGCCCCTTTCTCGTTGGTGAACCGGACCTTCAGAAGCCAGTAGGGCTCCGGTTTGAAATTGTCCCGTTCCCGCCGCCGATCCACCAGCAGGGCCAGCACCGCCGTTTGAACCCGTCCCACGGAAAACAGATCCTTCATCTTCAGGGTGGCGGCCCGGGACAGGTTCATGCCAACCAGCCAGTCGGCGATCTGCCGGGCCTGGCCGGCCCGCCACAGCCGGTCGTAATCCGCCGCCGGAGACAGATTCTCCAGCCCGGCCCTCACCACCGCCGGCGTCAGGGCCTGGCTTGTCCAGAACCGGCGGAGCCGGTCCGGGGCGATCCGCCCCGAATGAAGCAAAATGGTTCGGCCGATCACTTCCCCTTCCCGCCCGGCGTCCGTGGCGATGACCACGTCTCCCAGGTCCTTGCGGGCCAGGAGGCGCTCGACGATCTTGAGCTGCTTCCGGGTTTTGGCGATGGGCCGGTAGGCGAACCGCTCCGGCAGGATGGGCAGGGTCTCCATGCGCCAGGACTTCCAGCGGGGATCGTAGGCGTCCGGCTCCTGGAGTTCCACCAGGTGGCCCAGGGCCCAGGCGACGATGTACCGGTCGTCCTCCAGGTATCCCTCTCCTTTTCCCCGGATCCCCAGCGCTTTGGCGAAATCCCGGCCCACAGACGGTTTTTCCGTCAGGATGAAAGTTTTCCGATGGCCGGTTTTCAAGGCGATCCCGTTTTCCCCGCTGCGATGTGGAGGTTTTCCCACTGGGTCATTGACGATTCTCCTTTCGCTTGCAGCTTTTTACTCCGAAATGCGCCCCATGTAAAACACAATTTCTTTACTTTCTCCATGAAGATTGATAGCGGTTAAAAAAGGGACAGAGGGACAGTCCATGAGCTGGGATCATGAACATTGGATGGGGATGGCTTTGGAAGAAGCCCGGGCCGCCGGGGCGGAGGGCGAGGTGCCGGTGGGGGCCGTGCTGGTGGATGGGGAGGGCCGTCTGACGGCGACGGGCCGCAACCGGGTTGTCGGACGCAATGATCCCACGGCCCACGCCGAGATCCTGGCCTTGCGGGCCGGGGCTGAATCGGCGGGTAACTACCGCTTGTTAAACAGGTTTCTCTATGTTACGGTGGAGCCCTGTCTGATGTGCATGGGC
>JAABTM010000150.1 GCA_011389855.1 Desulfobacteraceae bacterium | reverse complement strand
ACTCGCCGCCACTATAAAAGATCATTATCCAATATCAAGCTGGACAGGGTGATCATGCCGACCAGTTCTCCCTTTTCGTCCACGGGCGCCCGCCGAACGTCGATGCGTTGAATCAGGCGGATGGCGTTTAGAAACCACCGATCAGCCGCCGGAACCCCGACAGCGGGATAACGGCCGGCCCGGATTTGGCCCGCATCCGGGCCGCCGGCCCCTCGGGCGGACACGACCCATTGGCGAGATAGTGGAGCGCGGCGCTCAAAGACGCCTCTTCCGGGTCGCCCATGGCATGGTCCAAATCGTCCGCCGCCGGACAATCCGGCGGGATGCCGTCGAAGAACGCGCCTTCGCCGAGCGCGTTGACCATCCGGAACGCGACGGGCATGAATATCTTGTCGCACAGGTCGTAGACGTACATCCCCACCGGCTTGCCGTAGGTGGTCTCTCCCACCAGGATCACCTCCATGAAGGGGGCCAGGCCGTTGATGAGCATCTCGCCGGCCGAGGCGGTCCCGGGGCCGGTGACGATCGCCACCCGATCCAGGTCCGGCGCGTCGCCGTTGGGCTCGAAAAAGATCGTCCGGTCGGCGCCGGCGTATCCTTCGTTGTGGAGCATCTCCGCGAAGACGTCGGACCCGCCGACCTTGTCGCCGGCGATCCAGCCGGCCAGCCGGACGGCCACCTCGGGCGCGCCGCCGGGGTTGTACCGCAGATCCAGAACCAGTTCGTCGATGCCGCCGGCTTTGAAATCAGCGAAAGCGGCGTCTATTCCGTCCATGGACTTCTGGAGAAAGTCGTTGAAGATTAGATATCCAACCCGTCGGCCGTCCACTTCCAGGATATCGTAGTAGAATACCGGGTCCGTAACGACCCAGTCGGCGGCGAGGGACAATTCCACCACGTCGCCTTCAAGGGTTTCAACGGTCAGCCGCGCGGTCTGTCCCGGCTGGGTGAAATCGAGTTCGTCTCCGATGCCGTCGGGCTCGGAGACGTCCCGGCCGTTGACAGCCATGAGCCGGTCGCCGCGCCGCAGGCCGGCCAAATAGGCCGGCGAGTCCGGGTAGACCAGTCCGAATCGGAGACCCTCCGCGTCCGACAGAATCTTGACGCCGAGGCCGAGATAGACCCCTTCCTCCAGGAACAACCCCACTTCGTCCGCCGGGCCGATAAAGCTGAAATGATCCTTTTCAGACGCGATCATGTCCTGGAGCAGGGCGGACGGACTGCCGTAATCGTCCGGATTCACAACCGGCATCTCGTCCTTCCAGAGATAGATTTCCTCCATCAGGGTGTGGACGTACCAGTTCTGGAAACCGACGGTACAATCCGCTTCCAGGATGATCCGCTCACGGGCTTCCGTCTCCCATCCGGTGACGGCGCCGGTCAGCAGGTCGTAAGAGAAAAACGGAACCCCGGTAGCGGTGTTGCGCAGCCGCAGCCAGGGATCGGAGACGGAGACGGTGATCAGTTCCAGCAGCCGGTCGAACCCCGTATCGTCTGAAAGGAAGGGATCATGGAGAAAATCGAAGTCTTCGGGGATGTTGAGGTCCCGGAAGGCGGGGAGAAGAATGCCGGTCAGTCGCTCCCCTGCATCGGACACCGCCTCCCGGGGCGGCGGTTCGGCATCGGGAAGCGAATCGTAGTAAAGGCCCGGGTCGATGCCCAGGGCCATGGCCACAGCGGCGTGGCCGGCCGGCGTCAGGTTGGCGCGGCCCTGGAAATCGGCCATGCCGTAGTATCGGTTCCCGGTGTCCGGCGACTCCGCCCAGATAAGATAGGGAGGGACCAGGCCGCCTGTATCCATGGAAAACGCGCCGTCCGGATCGATGACCGCCGTCCGGACTTCGCCCTCCGCGTCGCGGACATGGACCTCGCCCCGGATGGGCGCGCCGTCGGCCGCGGTCCCGCTGATCCGATCCACCCCGCCGTCGCTTCCGCCGTCTCCGCAGCCGAAAACCAGTCCCGAGAGCAGAAGGATCAGGAATATCGAAATATTGCGCACGGCGCGGCTACGCGACGGCTGTTTCGATTTCCTTGAGGATATCAAACAATGTAGGTGTTTTTGAAACCGCAATGGTTGTCTCCTTTTCGGTGTGCATGTAATGTGGTGCGACATGCTTTTATCCTGGTGAAAGCTTGGAAATGATAATGATTGTCCGCCGATCCTCCTGAATTATCCTAAACCCTGCTAAATTTTTCAAGGTATTTCGTAAATCTTGAGAAGAGGGCATTTTTTTCCGATGCCCCGGGCGGCGGCGAACACCCCCGGACCTCCGAGGTTTTCAAAACCTCGGAGGTCTTTTTTCAACCCGTCTCGCGATTCACCCGGCGAGTCCTCTAATGCTTTGAAATGACGATTAAAAGCACAAACGCGAAAATATCGTTTGGGTTTGACATCGGGGCGGTTCGGTGCTATTTTAATCGGAACTTTAACTTTGAGGAGATTTCGCTCTGACATGAAGTGGGCAACGACCATATGCGCCTTATTGACGGCCATCGCCGTCTGGATGCCGGCCTTGGCGGCCGGAGAGGAGGCGTTGCGGTCCCGCTTTAAACTCCATCCGGATCACGCCTATAGCGTCGAAATGGCCACCCGGGCCTCGGTGCTCGATCTGTCGATCCGATACGCCGAAACCCGGGAGGACGGCGGCGACGTCGGGGTCTCTCCGGAAGGGGTGCTGATCCCCGTCCGGTGGCGGCTGGTTTCCGCCGGCATCGACGCGGGCGTGGGCGATCTGGGGCTCCACGCCGAAGGCGGTCATGCCCGGCTGAACCCGGAAAGCGGTCCGGAAGGAGACGATCTCGCGGCGGCCTATTCCCATTTTCTGGTGGGCATCGATTACACGTTTGAAAACAACCTTTACCTGGTGCTGGAATATTTCCAGGAGGATCGGTCCGGCGGGGACGACATTCAAACCCATCGACCGTCGTTGCTCACGGACGACGGGCGAACCCCGGGCCGGGACAATTATCTGGTCGGCGCCCGATATCCCCTCACTGATTTGACCTCCATCGAGTTTTACAACATCGTCAATGACGGCGATGCGTCCATCCTCGTCAACCCCTGGCTGATCCTGAGCGCGGGCGACATTTTCAGCTTAAAGCTGTCGGCCCAATTCCCCTTCGCCAAAGACCACAAGCCCCTGGAAGACGCCGCGCCCGCCGCTTTCGGCGGCATCCAACTCAATTTTTAGCCGTTTTTATCCATCCCTCCTTTTCTTTCCCCGTTTTTTCCTGTACATTGTCCCCAAATCAGAACGCCCCTCAAGCGTTCACAATCCATTTCGGAATCGGCTCTGACGCAGCGAATTATTGACGCCATCGCCATCGAGAGAAGGACAATTCGGATGACCCTTATCGACTTTATTCTGCCCAAATGGCGGCACAGCAACCCGGAGGTCCGCATCGCGGCGGTCCGGGAGATGACATCGGAAAAACTCGACACCCTGGAACGGATGGCCCTCGCCGACCCCGAGGCGGCGGTCCGGACCGAGGCCATCGGCCGGATCGATGACGCCGGTCGTCTCGAGGCGATCATCGACCGAATGTCGGATGACGCCATGAAACAGGCCGCGCAAGACCGGCTCAACCGCCTCTACCACGACCGGCTCATGGCGGCCGCCGATCAGTCGGAACGGATCGGCCTCCTCGAAAAACTGACGGACGAAGAACGGCTGGCCGCCGTCGCGGCTGAAATGGAGGACCCCGACATCCGAATGGCGGCCCTGACCCGGATCCATCGGCCCGCGGTCCTGTGCCGGGTGGCGGAGCGCCATTGCGGGCCGGCGGTGGGCGGAGAGGTGGTGACCCGGCTGGACGACCCCGACCTCCTCAAACGGCTGGCCCGGACCGCATCCAACAAAAAAGTGCGAAAGCAGGCGGAGGACAAACTCAAGGTCGTGGATCGACGCGAAAAAGCGGAACCGGCGGAGGACGCCCTGGCGGCCTGTTGCGTCCGGCTGGAGACCCTGCTGGCCGACGGCGCCTGGACCGAATACCCGGCGGCCCTGGCCGACGCCGCGGCGATCTGGGAAACGCACGACCCCGACGGGCGTCACCCGCTCCGGGCGCGGTTCCAGGAAGCCGCCGACGCCATCGAAACCCAGTTGAAGACCTTCCAGCGAAAGGGTGAGGTTCAGTCCGCCATGGAAAGCCTCTGCGTCGAGGCGGAGGCGCTGGCCGATGGACCGGCGTCCGGCGACCCGTCGCCGGAAACTTTCGGGGACCGGATCGCATCGCTACAGCGGAAATGGGCCGGCATCGACCTGAGCGTGGCGCCCCCGACCTTGCGGGAGACGCTCTCGACCCGCTTTGAAACGGCCTGCCGCCGGGCCGAATCGGAGGGGGAACAGGCGCGGGCGGAAAGGGCGGATGCAGCGGTTCATCAACAGGAACGGCTCGACGCCCTGGACCGGTTGTGCCAAACGGCCGAGGCATTGGCGGCCCCGGTTGCTGATCCGGAGGGCGGCGGCGGTGCGACGGCCGAATGGGACGCGTTGCGGGCGACATGGGAGGGGACGTTCACGGGCGACCCGTCGGAAGGCCCCCTGCGGGACCGGTTCGAATCGGCCTGGGAGGGGGCCCAAAAAGAGATGGCCGAGGCGGCGCGTCGCGCCGCCGAAGCGGTTCAAGCTCAGGAAGCCCGATTGCACGCCCTGTGCGAGGCGGTGGAGGCGGCCGTCGAAGCCGAGGATCGGGCCGGGCTGGAAAAAACCGTCCGGGCCGCCCAGGCCGAGTGGAAAGCGACCGGGGACCGGATCCCGGAGGTCAAAACCGCCCTTGCGGACCGGTTCGGGACGGCCTGCGACCGGTTTTTCCAGGTTCAGCGGGAGTTCTGGGAAAAAACGGAATGGGAGCGGTGGGCCAACCTGACCCGGAAAGAGGAACTCTGCGTCATTGTCGAGGCCCTGGCGGATGCGGAGACGACCGAAGGGCTGCCGGAGATGGTTCGGGAGGTCCGGAACCGGTGGAAATCCATCGGCCCGGTGTCCCGGGAAAAGGCGGAACCGGTCCGGGAGCGTTTCCGGACCGCCTGCGACGTGGTCTACGCGCGGTGTCTGTCGGAAAAAGAGGCCTTGGCCGTCGAAGCCCGGGACCTGGTCCAGGGGGTTCCGGAATCGGTCGGGCTGGACTCCGCCTCTGAATGGGAGCAGGTGTCCGACGCCCTCAAGTCGATCCAGGCGCGGTGGAAGGCCATCGGCGCCTTGCCCCGTTTCCTGGAAAAACCGCTGTTCGAGGCCTTTCAATCCCAGTGCAACGAGTTTTTCGAACGCAGGCGCGACTTTTACCAGACCCTGGACGCCGAGCGGAAAGCGAACCTGGCCCGGAAGACGACCCTTTGCAAAGAGGCGGCGTCCCTGTCCGAATCCACCGACTGGGGGTCCGCGGCGGCCCGCCTCAAGGAACTCCAGCGGGAGTGGAAAGCGGTGGGCCCCGTGCCCCGGGAAGATGCCGACCGCCTCTGGCATCGGTTCCAGTCTGCCTGCAATCGGTTTTTTGATCGCCTGGAAGCGGCCAAACCCGACCATCTGGCCCTGAAACAGGCCCTCTGCGAACGGGTCGAATCCCTGACGGCGGATCTATCCGACGATGAACTGATGAAAGAGACGGCCCAGAAGATCATGGCGCTCCAGGAAGAATGGAAGGCCATCGGCCCCGTTCCCGAGGAAGCGGCCGATGACTTGTGGGAACGGTTCCGGGCGCCATGCGATCGGTTTTTCGTGCAATACCGGGATCATGTCCAGGAGATCCGGTCCCGGCGGGAGGAAAACCGGGAACAGAAGGAAGCCGTCGCGGCGGAGGCGGAGTCCCTGGCCGGATCGGACAACTGGAAGGAGACCGGCGACCGGCTCAAGACGCTCCAAAAAGAGTGGCGGGAGATTGGTCCGGCGCCCCGCCGGGCCGAAGGGGTGTTGTGGGATCGATTCCGGTCCGCCTGCGACGCCTTTTTCACCCGAAGAAATGAACACTTCGCGTCCCTGGATCGGAAACGCGCCCAAAACCTCCAAAAGAAAGAAGATATCTGCCTCCGGCTGGAGGTCCTGGCCCAGTTGGCGGCCCCGAATGGGGCGCCGAACGTCGATGCGTCGGACCGGGCCGCGGAGCGGGTGCGGGTCGGACTGGAGTACAAAGACGGGGTGATCGTGCCCGACGACCGGAAAACCACCTGGGAGAATGTCCTCAAGACGGTCCGCCGCCTGCAGGCGGAATGGAAAGATGCCGGTTCGGTGCGGAGCGAGGACCATCGCCGGTTGTGGCGGCGCTACCGCAGGGCGGTCGAGGCGTTTTTCCCCCCAAGGCCGGCGGCGGGAAATGAAGAGTCCGCGGCGCCCCGTCCTCCCTCATGAGCGGGAAGTCCAATGAATTCGGCTTTTTCTTCGATTTTTCTTGCAATGGGGATGGGGCGGCGTTTAATATGCCGCACATAGGATTCGACAGCGAAAAACCCGGCGGCGGGGCGGGTGACGCCGTCGGAGTTCGGGGACGGCGCCGCCGAAGGAACGGGGCCATTCCCGATATGTCAACTTAACTCAAGGAGAGAGCAAAGAGATGAAGAAGATGATGAAATGGATGGCCTGGATTCTCGGGCTGGTGCTGATCGTACCGGCCTCGGCGGTCGCCATCGAGCTGACCGATTACATCGACCCCGACATTTACTGGCAGGACGCCGAACTGAGCGCCATGTTCACGGCGCGGGACGGCAACCGGGATCAGACGAGCTACGACGCCTACGGCGAGGTGGACTGGGAGCTGGAGTACAGCACGCTGCCCATGAAATGGCGGGCCGCCGCCGTCGGCACGATGGATTTTAACCGGGGGGGCGACGACGACGACGATACCGAGGAGAACATCGCTTTCGACGCCTGGTCCGACGCCAAACTCTACCAGACCGAGGCGGGCAACGGGCTCTTTTATTTCGGCCGGGCCGAGTACGGCTACCGGGACATCGAAGCCCAGGACCTGCCGGAGAACAACCGGGCCGAAGCCCTGGTGGGCGCCGGATACGGCCGGATCATCACCGCCACGCCGCTGATGGAGGCGATCCGGTCCGTGGAGGATCTCCAGAAATACGGCATTATCCAGGGGGCGGTCTCCGACGCCACCTACCTGAAGCTGGCCGCCGTTATCGCCAGGGAGCAGGAATACCAGAGCCGCTACAGCCTGCGGGAGTACGAGAAGTTCTGGTACGAGGCCATGGAAGAGGTGCTGAGAAACGAGGGCGTGCTGGCCGAAGAGACCCTGGGGGCCATGGGGGTCATCCGGATCCAGGACATCCTGACCGTTGAAAACGTCCTGGAGCGGAAACACGGATGGGAAGCCCGGGCCGGCCTGGGATTTCAGATCGTCGATTATTCCGGGAACGAGGCCGATCCGCTGTTCCGGGCCGCCCTGGAGTATGCCAAGCCCTTTGGCCTCCAGTGGCAGTTCATGGACACCGTTACCTACGCCACCATCCTGGAGGACTGGGATTTCGGCGACACCGACCACAACTTCACCAACATCGCCTCCCTCACCTACGAGATCAACGAGACCATCGACTGGATCAACCTCTGGCAGTTCGACTTGATCGTGCCGTCCGACGGCGATGATGACGAAATCTACATCAATCACCTGGAGACCGGTCTGGAATTCTACATCACCAACACGGTGAACCTGGTCACCCGCCTGGAGTTCGATCACTATGACCATGACGACAACCCGGACGATGAAGTGGAGACCACCTTTTTCGTGGGCGTGACCTACACGATTTTCTAGCCGGGAATTCTAAAAACCGTTTATTTAAAGGGCCGTCGTAGGGGCGAAAAAAATTTCGCCCCTACAGGCGGAACCGGCGGAGCGCGTAAATCCCGTTATCCCCGCCCGCGCTTCGCCAGTTCCTCCGCTTTCAGATCCTTCCTGAGAATTTTCCCCACGTTGGTTTTGGGCAGTTCGTCCCTGAATTCGATCTCCACCGGCCATTTGTATTTGGCCAGGTTGTCCCGGCAGTAGCCCATCAGCTCGGCCTGGTCCGACGTTTCGCCCTCTTTAAGCACGACGAAGGTCTTGACCGCCTCGCCCCGTTTCTCGTGGGGGACGCCCACGGAGCAGGCCTCCTGGACCTTGGGGTGCTGGTAGAAGACCTCGTCGATGTCCCGGGGATAGACATTGAATCCGCCGGAGATGATCAGGTCCTTCTTCCGGTCCACGATATAGAAGTATCCCTCCTCGTCCATCTTGGCGATGTCCCCGGTATGGAGCCAGCCGTCCCCGGTCAGGACGCCGGCGGTCTCTTCGGGCATGTTGAGGTATCCCTTCATCACCTGGGGCCCCCGGATCAGCAGTTCGCCGGCCTCGCCCAGGAGCATGTCGGTCACGCCGTCTTCGATGTCCACGATCCGGCATTCCGTGTCCGGGATGGGGATGCCGATGCTGCCGACCTTCCGCCGTCCCTTGAAGGGGTTGATATGGGTCACCGGCGTCGTTTCGGTGAGGCCGTACCCCTCCACGATGACGGCGCCGGTCTTTTTCTCGAAATCCCGGATCACCTCGACCGGCAGGGGCGCGCTGCCGGAAAAGCAGCCTTTGATGGAGGTCAGGTCGGCTTTTTCCACGTCGGGATGGTTGAGGATGCCGATGTACATGGTCGGCACCAGGGGCGCGAAAGTGGGTTTGAATTTTTTGATGGCGTCCAGCAGCGGGTCGGGCTGGGGCTTGGGGATCAGGAGGTTGGTCCATCCGGCGTACACGGCCAGGTTCATGGATGTGGACATGCCGAAGACGTGGAAAAAAGGGAGGGCGCCCAGCATGGTTTCTCCGCCGCTCTGGAAATCGGGAAACCAGGCCATGACCTGCTGCACCTGCCGGCTCAGGTTGCCGTGGGACAGGATCACCCCCTTGGAGACGCCGGTGGTGCCGCCGGTGTACTGGTACATGGCGGTGTCGTCGAAGGAGAGGTCCACCGCCGGCGGCGCCGGGTCGTATTCGGCGAGGATATCTTTCCAGTGGTGGACGTTTTCGGCCGGTTTGACGTCGGCGGCCAGTTTTTTGCGCTTGGCGACAAGGGGGAAGAGCCAGTTCTTGGGGAAGGGCAGGTAATCGCCCAGGGATGTGACGACTATTTGCCGGATTTTTGTTTTCTCCCTCAGATCGATCATTCGGTCGCCCAAAAGATCGAGGGTGATCAGCACTTTGGATTCCGAATCGTTGAACTGGTGGTCCAGCTCCCGGTCGGAATAGAGGGGATTGTTCATGACCACGATCCCGCCGATCTTCAATACGGCGAAATAGCTGATGACGCAGGGGATGGTGTTGGGCAGCAGGATGGCCACGCTGTCGCCCTTTTTCACGCCGAAATCGGTCAGGCAGGCGGCGAACCGGTCCACCATATCCTTAAACTGACGGAAAGTGATCCGATATCCCTGAAACACCAGGGCCGGCCGGTCGGGAAACCGTTCGGCCGTGCGCTCCATGAACTCGGGGATGCACTTTTCTTCATAGGTCACGGTTGCCGGCGTTCCCTGCTCGTAGTGGTTCAGCCAGGGCTTGTCCAGGTAGGGGGCTTGTTTTTCCAAATCGAACCTCCTTCGCTATTTTTCGCTTGACGGGGCGGTGTCCCTTTGTTAACAAAATGAATGAGGATTCATTCATTTTTTTTTTCAGTCTAACTATACAATCTATGAAAGGAGAAGAAAAGTAAAAAATGGAACCTGCTCTGATACCCCCTGCCGGGGCGTCCTTCCTGGGACTGCCCGGCGCATTCTACGCCGTCCTGATTCCCGTGGTGGGCGTTGCGCTCTTCACCTACATCATCGCCAAGCGGCTGGCCCCCCTGGTGTTGTCGGCGCCGGATTACCGGTTCGACCGCGTCAAGGACCGAGTCGTGGCGGTGATCAAACTGTGGCTGGCCCAGTGGAAACACCCCCGCTACCGGCTGGCCGGCGCGCTCCACATCCTGATCTTCGCCGGCTTCATCATCCTGTCCATCCGGTCCATCTCCCTGGTGATCATCGGGGTCTCCGCGGATTTCACCCTGCCGGGATTCGGCGGCGGGCTGGGACATGTCTATAACATCCTGAAAGATTACGCCGCGACCCTGGTCTTTATCGCCTGCGTCATCGCCGGCGTCCGGCGGGGATTTTTCAAACCGGCCCGGTATGCCGTGCCGCCCGAATACGGCCGCGATCACACCGGAGAGGCCATCTTCGTACTGGGGCTCATCTGCACCCTTCTGGTCTCCGAAAGCCTGTTCGAGGCCAGCGCTGCGGCCGCCAACCTCCAGGCGGGCCTGGAGGCCGAATCCCTGGCGCCCCTCTCTATGGCGTGGTTTTTCAAACTGATCCTCGCCGACAGCGCCGCTGGGACCTTGCAGGGCCTCCACGTGGGATCCTATTTCGTTCACGATCTCACGTTCTTTTTCTTTCTCTGCTTCCTGCCCCTGGGCAAGCATTTCCACGTGATCACCTCCATCTTCAACGTCTATTTCATGAAGCTGGACCGGGGTACGGTCAAGCCGGTGCGCCACGGCGTCGGCGAGGAGGGACTCGACGATCTGGAATCCTTCGGCGTCAAGCAGTTCGAGGATTTCACCTGGAAGCACATCCTCGATTTCTACACCTGCGCCGACTGCGGCCGGTGCTCCGACAACTGCCCGGCCAACCACGTGGGCCGGCCCCTGTCGCCCCGGTTCATCACCATCAAGGCCCGGGACTATTGCTTCGATCACTATCCCCTTCGCGGCCCCTTCAAAAAGGGCGAACCGCTCATCGGCGCCATCTATTCCGAGGACGAAATCTGGTCCTGCACCACCTGCGGCGCCTGCGAAGAGGAATGTCCCGTCACCATCGAGTACATCAACAAGATGGTCGACCTGCGGCGGGGCATGGTGGACGAGGGGAACGTGCCCCAGTCCCTTCAGAAGCCCCTCCAGGCCCTGGAGAAACGGGGCAATCCCTACGGGAAGATGGAGAAAAAGCGGGCCGACTGGACCAAGGACCTGGTAAAGGAAGAGGGGATCGAGGTCAAGGTCTTGGGCAAAAAAGAGACCGCCGACACCCTCTATTTCGTGGACAGCGTCACCTCCTACGACGACCGGATCCAGGCCATCGGAAAGGCCGCGGCCCGGATTTTCACCGCCGCCGGAACCGACTTCGCCATCCTGGGCCCCCAGGAGAAGGACAGCGGCAACGAGGTGCGCCGGTTCGGCGAAGAGATGCTCTTCATGGAATTGAAGGACCAGAACACCCAGGCCATCGCGGCTTCGGGCGCCCGGCGGATCATCACCGCCGACCCCCATGCCTTCAACACCTTTAAAAAGGATTACAGCGGCCTGCCGCCCGTGGAGCACATCAGCCAGTACCTGATTCGGTCCATCGACGAAGGCCGCATTGAGCTGGGCGCGGGCGAGGGCAACGGCAAGGTGTACACCTACCACGACCCCTGCTACCTGGGCCGGCACAACCTGCTCTACGACGATCCCCGCAAGGCGCTCGACGCCATCCCCGGCATGAACCGGGTGGAGATGGACCGATGCCGCGACCGCTCTTTCTGCTGCGGCGGCGGGGGCCTCTACCTGTTCTACGAACCCATTGAAGACCGCCGCATGGGTCAGGTCCGGGTGGAGATGGCCAAAGAAGCCGGCGCCAACGTCATCGTCACGGCCTGCCCCTTCTGCCTGGTCAACATCGAGGACGGCATCAAGACCTCGAACCTGGAAGGCGAGATCGAAGCCATCGACCTGGTGGAGCTGATCGACCGGCATATGGTGAAATCGTAAGGTTATAATCAGCATGGGTTTTATCCTGTAGGGGCGAAAAATTTTTCGCCCCTACGGTTGCCCATCTTGGCAGTTTTTGAACGATGCACAGTTCCTAAGAAAGGAGACATTTCATGAACATACTGGTCTGCGTGAAGCGGGTCCCCGACACCGCGGAAAACGAGATCGAGATAGACAAGGCCGGGACCGACATCGAGCGGGAGGACCTGGTCTATTCGGTCAACGAATGGGACAACTACGCCGTGGAAGAGGCCATCCAGATCCGCGACAAAGTGGGCGGAG
>JAABTM010000010.1 GCA_011389855.1 Desulfobacteraceae bacterium | reverse complement strand
TTGCGGAGGTTGCCGGCTATCGATTAGGTTGCGCCGAATCCAGACCTACGAGGTTTTCAAAACCTCGCAGGTCTTCGACACATTTCAGGCCGGCGCCGCGACCCATTTATCCACATTCCGCTTTTCCGTGCTGAAATTGACGCCCAGGAGAATGAGCTTTTTGCCGCTTTGCCTGAATTTCCGGTCATAACCTTTTTCCCGGATTTGTCGGATGGCGGCCTCGGGGCTTTGATCGCACTTGAATTCAATGATGTAAATTTTATCCTCGAATTCCATCACCATGTCGATCCGGCCGTTGGAGGTCAACACCTCGCTGCGGGCGTCGACGCCGGAAGCGCCGACCATCAAAAAAAACGCGGTGTGGAAACATAGGAAAACATCAGGAATTTGAGAAAGGAAATCTTGACTTCCTGGTTGGGGTAGCGGAAACGATACAGCCCATCGACGACCTCCTGGATGGTGATGTATCCCGTCTGGAACAAAAGGGCTTCCGGCTGCAACCGTTCCAGCTCATAGACGCTGAAAATGTGTTCGTCCAATTCGAGGTTTTCGATTTCCGCCACCGGGTAATTTCGTTCCTTCAGGATGTTGACCAGAAACGTCGGCGTGCCGGTTTCAAACCAGTAGTTTCTGAAATCCTGGCGCTTTAGGGCGGATAAAATCGAAAAGGGATTATAGACCCGGACATCGCGTTCGGAGAATCGGTATCCATTGTAATGGCGTTCAAGTTTGGCATAAACGCCGTCTTCGGGCTCGCCCAGGCTTTCAGCCAGCATTGCGACGAACGGATGGAAATACGTTTCCAGCTCTTCCTGGGAGTACCCCATCATGTCCGCGTAGGGCTTCGCCATGGTCAGATCTTCGAGATTGTTCAGTTCCGAAAAAATCGACACCCGGCTGAACTTGGAAACGCCGGTGATGAACACGAACCGCAGGGCGTCGGCCACATCCCCGTCTTTTAAAACCCCTAAAAACGCTTTCAAAATGTCCCGGTTGGCTTTGGCGGTTTCCAGGGCGTCTTTTCCTTTGCCGAGGTGGTTGATCAAGGGCTTGTCGTATTCGTCGATCAGGACCGCCACGGTCTTGCCGGTTTTTTGGCTCAGCGACAAAATGATGCTCTTGAATCCCAGTCCCACCCGCTGTTTTCGGCGATCCACAGCCCATCGAACAAGTCTTTTTTGCCTTGAAACAGGCAGCGGAGGGTGGAAACGGTCAGGGATTTTCCGAACCGGCGGGGGCGGGACATGAAATAATATTTGCCTTCGTCCGCCATTTTGAAAATATGCCGGGTTTTGTCCACATAGACGCGTTCATTTCTTCGTATGCTTTCAAACGAGGCGTCGCCGACGGGCAGTTTTTTTAATAGGGCCATAAAGGGCGCTCCTCCCGGGGATATGATCGCACAGGTTCTTGGAACCTGGGACTTCATTATCCCATTAATCGTCCGGCGGGGCAAATGATTTGATGCGATTGAAGCGCGCGCCGGGTTGTGCTATACTGTTCGCCGGAATATGGGGCATCCTGTCCAGGGAGGAAACCAGGCCAATCGTAAAGGAGGAAATCCGTGAAAAAAGTTATAATCCTGGCAAGTTTGATGGTGGTCGCGGCGGGAATCGCGCTGTGTCCGGCCGCCGCGTCCGCCGCCATGAAAATCAAGCTGGCGGTGGTGACCAAACCGGGGTCCGCCCAGAACATCGTGGCGGACAAATTCAAGGAACTCATCGAAGAGCGGTCGAAGGGCGGGATCACGGTTCAGGTGTTCCATTCGGCGTCTTTGGGCAACGAGACCGAGATCCTTCAGCAGATCCAGATGAACACGGTCCAGCTCGGCATCATCACCGGCGGCCCCTTCGACACCTTCGATCCCATCGTCCGGGTAATCAACTATCCGTTTCTGTTCAGGGACAACGACCAGGCGGACAAGATCCTGGACGGCCCCCTGGGGCAGGAAATCCTCACGAGCCTGGAAAGCTCCGGGTTCAAGGGGCTGTGCTTCTCGGAAAACGGCTTCCGGAACCTGACCAACAACAAGCGGCCGGTCAAGACCGCCGGGGACGTCAAGGGGCTGAAAATCCGCGTCATGGCGTCGGCCCTGCACAAGTCCATCTGGCAGGCATTGGGGGCCAACCCCACGCCCATGCCCTGGCCCATCTACACCGAGCTGGAGCAGGGGGTCATCGACGGCCAGGAGAACCCGCTCTGGGTGATGGAGGTCTACAAATTCTATGAAATCCAGGACTATATGACCCTCACCCGCCACGTCTACAGCCCTCACATCGACGTGGCCTCCCTCAACTGGTGGAACACGCTTAAGCCGAAGGAGCAGGAGCTGATCCGGAAGACCATGTACGACGCGGCGGTCTACCAGCGGAAGGACAACCGGGACAAGAACGCGGCCCGGCTGGCCATGCTCAAGGAAAAGGGGATGACCGTCGAGGACAATCCCGACATCGCCGCATTTCGGGCCAAGGTGGCGGGTTTGAAGGACATGGAGCTTTTCGCCGAGCCGCGGGTGCAGGAACTGCTGGTGAAGATTTTGGAGGCGACGCGGTAGCCGGCCGCGCGGGAGTGAACTCCCACGCTGTCTTATCATGTCCCTACAGGACATTTTAGAGCAATTCCAGTCCCGTAGGGACGACGCATAATAGCGTGGGAATTCATTCCCGCGCGGTCGAGTTCCAGCGCATTCGGAACGTTCAGCCGCCCAAGCGTAAGGCTATGCAAAAACAGCAGCCTCACATTGGCGGTGTTTTACCGCCGATAGTCCTCCGCCGTGATCCCATACCGCCGCATGACCTGCTGGAGGGACTGACGTTCCAGGCCGCACATTTTGGCCGCCTGGGTGACGTTGCCCTCGGTGGTTTCGAGGAGGTGGCCGATGTAGGCGGCGTTGAACCGTTTCAGGGTCTCCTCCTTGGCCTCCTTGTAGGAGAGGGCGAAGGTTTCGTCGCTTACGCAGGGCGCGGCGCCGGGCGTTCTTTCTTCGATCCCCACATCCGGGGGGTCGATGTCGTCGGTTTTGGAAAATAGAATTCCCTGGATAATGGTGTTCTCCAACTCCCGGATGTTGCCCTCCCAGTGCCGGTTGACCAGCAGAGACATCAGGTCCGGGGAGATGCGCTTGAGGCGTTTGTCCAGTTTGGCGCAATGCTTTTCGAGAAGATGGCTGGCGATCAATGGGATGTCCGATTTCCGGTCCCTCAGCGCCGGGAGTTCGATGGGGAGCACGCTGAGGCGGTAGTAGAGATCCTCCCGGAACTCGCCTTTTTGAATTTTCCCTTTCAAATCCTGGTTCGTGGACGCGATGATCCGCACATCCACGGTAATGGAACGGGTGTCGCCCAGGGGTTTGATCTCTTTTTCCTGGAGGACCCGGAGCAGTTTGGCCTGAACGCCCGGGCCGATGTCGCCGATTTCGTCCAGGAAGATGGAGCCGCCGTGGGCTTCCTGGAACAGCCCGATCTTATTTTGGGTGGCGTGGGTGAAAGCGCCTTTTTTATAGCCGAACAACTCGCTTTCCAGGATCTGCTCCGGCACGGTAGGACAGTTGACCGTTACGAAAGACCTTTTCTTGCGCGGGCTCAGGGAATGGACAGCCCGGGCCGTCAGCTCCTTGCCGGTGCCCGATTCCCCGGTGATCAGCACGGTCAGGTCGTTTTTGGCCACCATCCGGATGCTCTCGAACACCCGTTGCATGGCCTCGCTTTTGCCCACGATGTCCTGGAAAACATGGGTTTCTTCACAAGCCTCCCGAAGCCGTCGGTTTTCCTGGATCAGGGAACTCCGCTCCAGGGCCTTTTCCAGCCGGATCACCAGGGCGTCGTGATCGAAGGGCTTGGTGATAAAATCGTGGGCCCCGTTTTTCATGGCCGCCACCGCCGTTTCGATGGACCCGTAGGCCGTCATCATCACCACCGTAAGCCCCGGCACATTCCGCTTAATCAGCTCCAGCAGCTCCAGGCCGTTCATGCCGGGCATTTTGATGTCGGCCAGCACCAGATCGAAGCGTTTATGGGAGAGAACCTGCACGGCCATCTCCCCCGAGGAGGCGGTCTCCACCTCGCACCCCAGTTCCGGCGCCAGACTCCGCTTGAGGAGTTGCAGCATATCGGGTTCGTCGTCCACAATCAGGATGGACCGGTCCATCACGCCCCCTTATTCAGTTCAGACGCCGCCGGCAGCCGGATCGTAAATGTCGTCCCTTTGCCGGGCGCGCTTTCCACGTCGATATCGCCGCCGTGGTTTTTGATGATGCCGTAACTCACCGACAATCCCAGGCCGGTGCCTTCCCCGGTGGGTTTGGTGGTGAAAAACGGATCGAAAATGCGCGGCAGGTTTTTCCGTTCGATGCCGTATCCCGTGTCCGCCACCGCGATGGCGACCTCGCCCCGGGCCGCATCGTACCGCGTGGCCAAAGAGATGGTCCCTTCCGTTTCCACCGCATGGCGCGCGTTCATGACCAAATTGATGAGCACCTGCTTGATCTTTTTTTCATCGGCCAGAAGCGGCGGCGCCGCCGGGTCGTAATCGCGATGAATGGCCGTCTCCCCCAGCCTGGAATGGTGCCGGACGAAATTGAGCACCTCGTCGATGGTCTCGTGGATGTGGATCATCTCCTTCTTGGTGCTGGAGGAGCGGGCAAAATTGAGGAGATCTTCCACGATGGCCTTGCAGTTGCGGACGTGCTTTTCGATTGTTTTCAGGTCTTCGTATCGCTGGCTTTCCTTTTTCTCTCCTCGCAGCAGGAGCTGGGTATAGCCCAGGATGATGCCCAAAGGATTGTTGATTTCATGTGCGATGCCGGCGGAAAGCTGGCCGATGGAGGCCAGCCGGTCTGCCTGGGCCATCTGCTTTTCCGACCGGGCCAGGGCTTCGGTCCGTTTGGCCACCAGTTGTTCGAGGTTCTGGTTCATGTAGAGCAGCTCCTCATGGGCATCCCGAAGGGCCTGCCGATCCTTGATGATCCCGCCGTAGATGTTCCAGATCCGTTCGAAAAACAGGGTGATCGACGCCACGATGGTCAGCATGAAGGTGTTGATAGTGCCGCTGTAGGCGGCGATCCCGGCCCATGCACCCCCATGGCCGGACACCAGGAGCACCTGCTTCAGGATATGGCCGGCCGACCGCGAGATCGCAAAAGCCGTCAGGGCCGTGCAGACCCACAGCAGATAGATCCAGATGAGATTGGTGGGGTTGCCCCGCTTCAGCTTCCGCACATGATCGAGACAGAGCAGAGAAAAGACGATCATCAGGACGGAGCCCACCAGATCCACCACCAGGATGGGGACCGCGGTGACGGTCATGCGGCCGCTTCCATCAGTAATCGGCGGAGTCCCAGATAGAGAAAGACGAGGGCCGGTACGCAGAAAAGATGATCCAGCTTGGTCAGATAATAGAGGGAACCCAGCCAGCCGTAGCCGTCCGCCGCGTCGATCCGCAGGCGCCAGGCGCCGATGCGCTGGGTGTCGATGAGACCCAACTGCTCGTCCAGAAGATGGACGGTGAACGCGTCGGCGCTCCACAGGATGAAAAGCAGCGCCGATATGCCGACGCAGCGCCATCCCGGTTCGCGGGTGAGGTTCCGGGACTTGAGCCAGTAGATCAGGATGCCCATGGAGATGCAGAAGAAGATATGGGAGAGCTGATGGACATACACGCCCTCGCGTCCGCCGTGTCCCTGGGTGGCCAGGGCCGCCTCCGGCATGAACAGCGTCAGCAGAGACGCGGCCCATGCGAGCAGGGGCAAAGCGGTCGTGCTTTTTATCCGCATCCGTCCTATCCTCCCAGAAGGTAGACGCCGGCGGCGAACGCGCCCGTCAGCTCCCCCAGACCGGCCGACAGATGAAAGGCTCGTTCTTCGGGGTTGTGACGGTACAGGATGGAGAAGATCAGGATAAACCCGACGACGATGGCCGCGACCATGGCCCAGCCCAGTTTCAACTGAAACGCGCCCAGAACCCACTGGGCGGTGAACAGTGCCACGCCGCCCATGGCGATGCCCTGGATGAACGGAACGATGTACCGGGGAATCGCCGGCGCCTTTCTCTCGACCGGCGCGACCAGCGGCGTGACGAGGATGCCGGCCATGGCGCCGGCCACCAGTTTGCCCGCGAAAAGGGCCGCCGCAAAGGCCATGATATACCCGAGAGCCGTCATCCCATGCTCCCGGAAGCGGTTTGTCGGGTCAACGGTCCCGGGCCGGAATGCCGCTTTTCATGGGCGTCGTTTTTCCGCCGCATTTTTCCATGCAGTTGTCCTCCGACGAAAAAGAGGACGAACACGGACACCGCGGACGCGAGATACCAGAAAACGCCGCCGGCGGCCACCGCGTCGCCGGACAGGCTCGGAAGCGTCATCACGCTGGACATTCCGAATTCGGCTGTCAGCGCCGCCGGGCTGTAAGCCTCGTTGACGTAGGCCAGAAAAGAAAAAATGGGCAGATAGGTGGTGATCAGGTTGCGCATCAATTTTTCAAAAAACAGATTGTAATACACCCCATTCAATTCGGCCTGATCGATGTTCCGGGCCAGGTATTTTCCCTTCTCCGGGTCGCCGCAGTCGAGGGCTTCCTGCCGGAGCCGGTAAAGCCGGTTGAACTCCGCTTCCAGTTCCCGCTGGCGGCGGGTGTGGGGAAGCGCCCAATCGAGAAGCTTTGAAACGGCCACCGCCGCCAGGGCGATGGCGGAAATCGCCGCCGCCGGTCCCAGGACATGGAGCGGTTCGAACAGCAGGTCCAGGCCCGCGGCGGCCGTATCGACCAGATCCACGATTTTGAACCAGAGGGCGTCCATAAAATTTTCCATACATCACCTTTCCCTTGGGTCGGACAGGGGAATGGGGGCGCCGCGCGGACGCGGCCTCCCCCTAAATACCTTCCCTTAGATCCAGATCTCGATCTTGAAGAACCGGAAGAAGAGGAAAAACAGCGTGATGGCGAGGATCCATTTCAGCACCACCTCGGAGAACAGCTTCTGAAGCCGGCTGCCGAGCATGCCGCCCACGAATCCGCCGACGATGATGGCGATGAAGAGCCACAGATCCGGCCAGTACCCGTTGATGATGTAGCCGATGAAGGACCCGATGCTCGAAAAGCAGGTGCCGATGAGCGAGATGGGCACGGCCACGTACATGGGCAGGGCGCCGAGGGTGGTCATGGCGGGCACCAGGAGGAAGCCGCCGCCGATGCCGAAGGACCGGGAGACCACGCCGATGGCGAGACCCAGGATGCCGAACAGGAGCGGATTGATGGTGAACTCCTCGCCCCAGAACTTGAAGCGGTAGTTGGTGAGACCGGACTTGACCGGCTCGATCTTGCCCATCTCCGCGGCCCGGCCTTCGGCCTTGGCCGCCGCCACCTCTTTGTTGAACTTCTGCACCATGGCCTTGATGTTTTTCCGCTTTTCCATGACCTGGGGGGAGAGTTCATACAAGGTCCGGATACCCATGATCACCACCAGCACGGCCAGCCATTCCTTGTAGGCGGCCATGGGCAGCACCGCCGTGGCGTACTTGCCCAGCCAGATAGATCCGATGAGAATTCCGACGCCGAAGGAGAGGCCGACGGGCCATGCCACCCGCCTTTCCACGACGGCGTACCGGTAAAACGATCCCAATGGCGAAAAGAGCGTCAGGGCCACGTTTGAAGGCCGTAGCACGTTGGCGGCGTTGATGCCGACGGGGCTGGAGGTCTGGACGATCATGACCTGGTAGGCCGCCATGAGCATGCCGCCGGCCGCGCCGATCATGGAGAAATAAGCGCCCACGAGGATGGCGCCGATGATGATCCAGAGGGGATTCATGTACCGGTAGGCCGTGGAGAGCCAGAAGCCCTTGCCTTCCATTGTATACGAGCCGATCTTTTCGCCGTTGACGAATACGTCGAATGATTTGCCGGGCTGGGTGTGGCGGAAGGAATCGAAGGAAGCGAGGAATTTGCCGGTGCTTTTGTCCAGGTTGATGGACGTGCCCTCGTCCCAGTAGTTGCCGGATTTGTCGTAATCGGTGAGGACGCTGCGGGAGAAGATGGTGATCTTTCCCACCTTTGTCTGTTCTTTGGTGATGGTGTTGATGCCGAACTTTTTCTCATGGGCGTATTTGAAAAACCGCCATTGTTCGGCCGTATCGATGGGACCCAGCGCCTCCTTGGCCTCGGCGCTCAGGTTGTCGTATTCGGCCAGCTTGAACATGGTGGTGGAGTAGAGTCCGGACATGAAAGAGGGGCCGCCGAATTTCTTCTTGACCACTTCGCCGAAGACGTCCGGCCGGTTGGTCAGGACGTAGTAGAGGATCGGAATGCGCGTCTGGGCCGTGAAGCCGAACTTCTCGCCGTCCGCCTTTAAGGTTTTGGTCTCATGGGGCCCGTCGGTCTCCACGTTGGCGAAGGTGTCCTGGGCCGCGATGGTCATGTAAAGGTCCTCGCCCGGGGGTATGGTCCCTTCAACGGAAATCACGGCGCCGGCCTTGTAGGTGTCCGACGCCAGGCGCGCCGAAATCCCCTGGGCCCAGGATGGGACCGAGATCATCAGAGCGGCGGCCAGCAGGATGCTCAATACTGCATATCGCTTTGTTCTTGCCATTTTTTCCTCCGTGCTTAACTGGTTGAGTGTTGGGGTCGATTCAAAAAAACCTTCGTTCCTTGGCGGAACGGCGCCGCGGGGTCCACCACCTCCTTTTTTTCTTTCTCTGACCATAATTAGAAAACACTTCTGTACTCCGATCCCGGAAGCAAGCTACATGCCACGAAGAGATCCCGGGGAGGGGCCAGGCGGTCGCGGAGAACCGGCGCCTTTAAAATTCAAGTGCCTATGCGCCGAATGAACCGATCCGACCTGAGAGGCGCGGTGACTCCGGAAAGGGCCGTGCTCCTCCGATCCAATGCAGCAAAAAAAATGCACCACGGAACAGACATCCACAACCCGTTGTATTTATAACTTTACAAAGTATCGCAACAAAAAAGATTCACTGCAATACTTTTTATGCATTCACCCGTCCGATAGAGGCGAAAGGAAGGTCCCTACGGGCCGCCGAAACCGCCGCCGATGTTTCAGCCGTCTGAAACCATTGGACATCCCGATCCGGGTCTCTTTTGACTTTAAGAGCCTGCCGTGGTATGGATATTGCTATATCTGAATCATCGAAATTGAATATCAATTCTTAGTATATAAGATAATACCCGAAACAGGAGCGCAACATGACGGAAAAAAAAGTATTCAGCGTATGCGGCATGTGCACGGCCCGCTGCCCCATCATGGCGGAAGTGGAAAACGGCGAGATCACCTTTCTTCAGGGCAACCCCCATGCGGCGGGCATCGAAGGCTCCATCTGCGCCCGGGGGGCGGCGGGAACCGCCCTGATCAACGACCGGGAACGGCCCCAGTACCCCATGATCCGGAACGGGGAGCGGGGAGGGGGCGACTGGCGGAAAGTCTCCTGGGACGAAGCCCTGGACTACGTCGCCGATAAACTGAAAGAAATCTTCGCGGAGCACGGCCCCCGCAGCCTGCTGTTGACCGACCGGGGCGGCCCCTTCCGGGATTTCCATCGGGCCTTTCTCCGGGGCGTCGGCACCCCCAACTACTGCAATCACGACGGCTCCTGCGCCCGGAACGTCCAGCACGCGGCCCTGTCGGTCTTCGGATTTGGGCGCAAAGGGGTGGTCTACGATCTGAAAAACGCCAAGCACGTCGTCCTCCAGACCCGGAACCTCTTCGAGGCCATCAATGTCCGGGAGGTGAACGAACTGACCGATGCCATGGAAAAAGGATGTAAACTGACGGTCATCGACATCCGGTCCACGGTGTCGGCGGCCAAGGCCCACCATTTTTTCCAGGTCCGGCCCGGCACGGACTACGCTTTCAACCTGGCGGTGATCAACGAAATCATCAACAGCAAACTCTACGACGCCGATTATGTCCGGCGCCATTTCAAGGACTTCAACGAGCTGGAGACCTTCATCAAGCCCTACACCCCGGAATGGGCGGAAAAAGAGACCGGCATCCCGGCGGACCGGCTGAAGTCCTGGGTCCGGGAGCTGGCCAAGGCCAAACCGGCGATCCTGTGGCATCCGGGCTGGATGAACGCCCGGTACAAAGACTCCTTTTATATGTCCCGCACCATTTACATCATCAACGCCCTGTTGGGGTCGGTTGGGGCCAAGGGCGGCCTGCCGCTGGTCAACAAACCGGGCGATTTCGACCGCAAGGGGCTCAAGAAGCTGATGGACCTCTACGAAAAGCCCTCTGAAAAGCGGGTGGACGGCGCCGGCTGGAAATACCCCCATTTCGAGTCCGGGCCGGGCATGACCCATCTGGCCTACAAGGCCATCGAAAGCGAAGATCCTTACCCCATAAAAGCTTACATCGCCTATCGGCACGATCCCCTCATGGGGTTTCCCGATCCCGATCATCTCAAACAGATCTTCGACAAGCTGGATCTCATGGTGTCGATCACCTTTTCCTGGTCCGACACCGCCTGGTATTCCGACGTGGTGTTGCCCATGTCCCCTTACCTGGAACGCCAGTGCGTCATCGCCACCAAAAACGACCTGCTTCCTTACCACTTCATCCGCCGCCAGGTGGTGGAACCCCGATACGACACCAAGTGCGACTGGGAAATTTTCTCGGCCCTGGCCAAACGGATGGGGCTCGACAAGCTGGTGTTCGAGACCGTGGAGGACCTGTGGAATTTTCAACTGGAAGGGACCGGGGTCAAAATCGAGGATTTCGACGATACCGGCCTGGTCCTTCTGGGCGACGAACCCAAATACCGGGCCGTCCCGGAACTCAAGTTCAAGACCCCTTCGGGAAAGATCGAGATGATCAACGACACCCTGGAGAGCCAGGGACTTTCCTCCCTGAAGCCCTACGAATCCCCCGTGGGCCCCGAAACCGGCAAGTTCCGTCTCACCTTCGGACGCTGCGGTCTCCACACCCAGGGGCACACCGTCAACAATCCCATGCTTTTCGAGCAGATGCCGGAAAACGTTCTCTGGATCAACGACAAGGAAGCCAAAAAGCTCGGCGTCGAAAACAACGATCTGGTGGACGTCTCCAATAACGGCTATACGGAGCAGATCCGGGCCAAGGTCACCGACCAGATCCACCCCGAAGCGGTCTTCGTGGTCCACGGGTTCGGCCACCAGCTGCCGGTGGAAAGCCGGGCCTTCGGCCGGGGACTGGCGGACAACAAGTTCATGCCCGGGGGCTGCGACATCTACGACAAGGCCGGCGGCGCCGTTGCTTTCCAGGAGCATTTCGTCTCGGTGAAAAAAGCGGCGGGAAACGTCTAACATTCGGAGGATACTGATGAGCCATTACTACCTGCTTCAAGATACGAAAAAATGCATCGACTGCCATGCCTGCGAGGTCCAGTGCAAGGTCAACAAATCCCTGCCCGTGGGGCCCCGGCTGTGCCAGGTCATCGCGGTGGGGCCCAAAATGGTGGCGGATTCGCCCCGGGCCTCCTACATTTTCATGCCCTGCTATCATTGCGAAAACCCCTGGTGCGTGCCCGCCTGCCCCACCGGGGCCATGCAGCGGCGGTCCAAGGACGGCATCGTCTTCGTGGACGGGGATCTGTGCGTGGGGTGCAAAAGCTGCATCGCCGCCTGCCCCTGGGGCGCGCCCCAGTGGAATGCGGAGACCGGCAAGGTGGTCAAGTGCGATTACTGCATGGATCGCGTCGACCAGGGGCTCAAACCGGCCTGCGCCACGGTCTGCACCACCCACTGCCTCCATTTCGGCCGGACGGACGAGATGACCCAGATCCGACGGGAACGCCACGCCCACCAGGTGGCCTCCCTGGAACACAGTAGCCTGTAAGGGACGGAAATAATGACTGACACCGTAAACTGCCCCGTAAGCAGGGCTGTCATGGACGTTCAGAAAACCCTCGATGCCGGCGGTCTGCAGACCCCCCGGGACCGGCGGATCGTGGAGGAGATCCTCGACCTGCTCAAGGACGTGGCTCAGGGCCGGGCCGGCGAGGATCACATCCCGGCCCTGGAGACCCTCGCCGAAGAGGTGCGGGAAAAGGGGAAAGATCCCGCCGCCGTCAAAACCGGCGAGGATATCTTCGGCACGCTGTCCGAATTCGGAGAGGTCTTCCGGAGCCACGTCGAGACCCACAACTGCGCCACCGGCGACTGCCTCCGCCTGGCCCCGGCCCCCTGCCAGATGGCCTGCCCCTCGGGCATCGACGTGCCCACCTACGTCACCCTCATCGGCCACGGCAAGGACGCCGAGGCCATCGAGGTCATTCGAAAGGACAATCCCTTTCCCTGGGTCTGCGGCCTGGTCTGCACCCGGCCCTGCGAGTTCATGTGCGTCCGGGGCCGGATGGACACCCCCATCTCCATCAAGTTCCTCAAAGGGTTCGCCGCCGAGCGGGCCCTTTCCCACCGGGAATACGCCAATCCGGAGAAAGCGCCGGACAAAGAGAAGAAGGTCGCCGTCATCGGGGCCGGCCCCGGCGGCATGACCGCCGCTTATTACCTGGCCCTCAAGGGGTACGGCGCGACGGTGATCGAGGACCTGCCCATGGCCGGCGGCATGATGATGGTGGGCATCCCCCGGTACCGCCTTCCCCGGGAGGTGATCGACCGGGAGGTGGAGATGATCCGGGATCTGGGGGTCGAGTTCCGCTTCAACACCCGGTTCGGCCGGGATGTCACCATGGAAACCCTGCGTGAAGAGGGCTTCGAGGCCTTTTTCTTCGCCATCGGGGCCCACCGCTCCTTCGACATGAACATCCCCGGCGAAAAAGATTACCCCGAGGTGCTCTCCTCCGTCGGTTTTCTCAAGGCGGTGGCCCTGGGGGACCGGCGCCTCCCCGGCAAGCGGGTGGCGGTTATCGGCGGCGGCAACGTGGCCATCGACGCGGCCCGGACGAGTCTCCGGCTGGGGGCCGAGGAGGTGACCGTCGCCTACCGCCGGACCCACAATGAGATGCCGGCGGACGTGGAGGAGGTGGAGCAGGCCGAAGAGGAGGGGATCCGGTTTTCCTTCCTCACCGTCCCCATCGAGGTGATGGGCGAAAACGGCCACATGACCGGCCTCAAATGCCTGCGGGCGGAACTGGTGAAACGGGAGGGGAGCGACCGGATGTCGCCCCGGCCCGTGGAAGGCAGCGATTTCGTCATGGATGTGGACGCGATTATCGTGGCCATCGGCCAGCGGGTGGACGTGGACTGCATGACGGACGGGCTGTGCGACCTCAAATGGACCCGCAGGACCACCTTCGACGTCAACAGGGTCTCCATGGAGACCTCGGAGCCCGGCGTCTTCGCCGGCGGCGACGCGGTGACCGGACCGGCCACGGTGGTGGAGGCCATCGGCGCCGGCAAGCGGGCCGCCGAGGCCATCGACCGGTATTTCGGCGGGATCCCCCAGCCCCAGATGCCCCCGGTGCCGGTGCGCCGCCGCCGGGTCGAGCAACTGATCGTGCCGGCGTCCACCAAAATGGCCCTGAAGCGCCCCGAGATGCCGTTGCTGAACCTCGACCGGCGGCGGGTCACCTTCCAGCAGGTGGAGCTGGGTTATTCGGAAAACCAAGTCCGGGAAGAGGCCCGGCGCTGCCTCCGGTGCGACATCTGCATGCGGTGCGGCAAGTGCGTGGAGGTCTGCCGGGACAAGATGGGGGTGGACGCCCTCCAGTTCGGCCACCTCGATTTCGACCATCCGCACCCCACCGATTTCCGCCACACCGAAGATGTCTGCATCCTCTGCGGCGCCTGCGCCACCAACTGCCCCAACGACGCCATGCGGATGGAAGACGTGGAGGGCGAACGGGTCCTGTCGCTCTGCGGCACGGTCCTCAACCGTCAGAAGCTCCAGTACTGCAAGGGGTGCGGCGCGGTTCTGGGACCGGCCAAATACCTCGATTTCGTCAGACGCCGAACCCGGGGGGTCGCCCAGCGGACCGGCGACCGGGATCTGTGTGAAAATTGTGTGCGCCAGAAGGAGGCGGAAAAGCTGCAAATGGAAGGGGCCGTCCCCGGTGGCCCGGGGACGCGGCCATCCCGAAGATGATTCATCGAATGCCGGCGGGGGAGGCAACAGCCTTCCCGCCGATACACCTTCAACTCCACGTCACAAAATACTTGAATTCAGGCCCGACTCAATATAGTCTAACCACAAGTACATAAAGGCGCTATTGGCATTTAGCATATTCCGCTATTTTGATTAGGTAAATGGACGATTATACGCGATCATGGTTTGAAAAAGCCTTCGAGTGTATTTTTCTCCGCCAAAAGGGCAACGAATTCCAACAGTTTTTTGGCGATTTGATGGAGAAAAGATACCCGGATGGAGATTTTATCCGTGTGCGCCCCTGGGGCAAAGTCGGGGACCGAAAAAATGACGGGTACCTTAAATCCGAACGTACTCTTTTCCAAGTCTACGCACCAAATGAGATGAAGGCATCCGAAGCAATAAAAAAGATCGATGACGACTTCAATGGGGCTTTGCCTTACTGGGAGAAATATTTTGACCGGTGGGTGTTTGTCCATAACGCCAGGGACGGAATAGGACCTGATATCACGACAAAGCTTCTTGACCTTGACGATGAGCACGAAAACATAACCATTAGACCATGGGGCTTTAATGACCTCCGGAAAAAGCTTTTTGAACTATCCGATGAAGACATTGCCGGTCTTCTTGGGCCGGCGCCATCTCTCAAGGATTTTCTGCAACTTGGATTTGAAGATCTCCAAGTGGTTTTGAAGTTCATATCACGACAACAAATCGATCTGTTGCCAGATTTATTCGCCGTTCCCAGGGAAAAAATTAAGATTAACAAACTTTCGGATGAAACCGCATCTTTGATCAATGCTGGTAGGTATAAAAGCACGTTAGTCGGTAGGTTTTTTGAACAATATCCTGACCCCTCTTATGGCGACCAAATAGTTCAGGCTTTCAGCAAAAAATATGAATCCCTTAAAAAACAGAAAATGGATCCTGATACCATTTTTCTCGAGCTTCAACTGTTCGCCGGCGGCGGTATCTTGCGATCTCCCAAACATCAAGCAGCTGTACTATCCGTTCTCTCTTATTTATTCGATCAGTGCGATATTTTTGAACCTTCAGAAAATATTACCCAATGATTCTTCCAACTAAACGCATACCCCACGATAGATCTCTGCTCGGAATCGGAGGCGAAATTCTAAATCTTTTGGCTGAACCGAAAACAGTATCAAGGATATGGGCCGAATTTAAAAATAGGCGATATGATTCTTCTCCTAATAATAGGATTATAACCTATGACTGGTTCCTTTTGGCCCTTGATGTTTTATATGCCATAAACGCCATTAGAATGGAAAAAGGATTGCTGATAAAAACGGCGCCATGATCCGAAAAATTCACAGTTCACTACCCTCTTTTAAAACGCTCCAATTCCATGATGGGTTGAACATCATTCTTGCGGAAAAAACGCCGAGTGCAAGCGAACGACAAACAAGAAATCGAGCCGGCAAATCAAGCATTGTTGAAATTATTCATTTTTTGATGGGAGGCAACGTAAAAAAAGGCTCGATTTTTAGAGAGGAGTGCCTTCAAGACTTCTCATTTGGCATTGATTTCGACTTGGGCGATTCTCCTATTGTTGTAGAAAGAACACCAAACAAGAAAACTCTCTTAAATATCGTGAATGGCGAATATGAGCATTGGCCGGCCAAGCCAACTTCCGATGATAAGACAGACAAAACTATTATTTCCAACAAATTATGGAAATACAATCTGGGAAAGCTTATGTTTGGGCTCCCGGAACCCGATGAAATCTACGCACCGACATTTCGGCCTGTTTTTTCCTACTTTGCGAGAAGACAGTCCGAAGGGGGCTTTTCGAATCCTTTTCTATACTTTTCAAAACAGACAACAGTCGACGAACAAGTCCATATTAGCTTTTTGATTGGCCTCGACTGGACGATACCTCAAAAATGGCAAAAAATCCGTGATCGGGAAAAGGCGATAAAGGCCTTAAAAAATGCTGCAAAAGATGGCGCTTTTGGAGAAATCGTCAGCAACACCTCAGACCTGAGAACGCAACTGACAATCACGGAAGATCGTGCCGAAAGGCTCAAATTAAATATTAATGAATTTAGAATACTTCCAGAATATGCCGATCTGGAAATAGAAGCATCCGACCTTACCAGGAAAATAAACCAACTTAACGATGATAACACAATAGACCGACAATTGATCGCGGACCTTGTAGAGTCTCTTGATCAGGAGATTCCGCCCTCGCACGATCACTTAGGGAAAATATATGAAGAAGCGGGAATAGTTCTGCCTGGAATTGCACTAAAAAGATTCGAAGAGGTAAAAAATTTTCATGAATCCGTAATCGAAAATCGTCGTTCATATTTAAGCGGAGAAATTGATGACGCCAATAGAAGAATAGCAAAAAGAGAAGCTGATATAAAAAAGTATGAAGACCGTAGATCGCAAATCATGAAAATTCTTCATTCCCATGGCGCTCTTGACCATTTTGTCGAGCTGCAACAGGAATTGACCCGGCTTGAAACCGAAGTTGAAAGCCTGCGCAAACGCTATTCGACCGCTGAAAGAATCGAAACAGGAAAAACAGATCTTGATTTGGAAAGGCAACAGCTTCTACGACGATTACGTCAAGACCACAGCGAACAAGAAGAAACATTAAAAAAAGCCATCCTCGCTTTTGAAAGAGTTTCCCATTCCCTATATGAAGTCGCTGGAAATCTTGTGATCGATAAAAGTAAAAATGGGCCACATTTTGAAGTAAAAATCCATGGGAAAAGAAGCAGAGGCATTTCCAATATGCAGGTTTTCTGTTTCGATATGATGTTAATGGAGCTTTGCGCGGAAAGGGGAATTGGACCAGGTTTTTTGATACACGACAGCCACCTTTTCGACGGGGTAGATGAGCGTCAAGTCGCCAAAGCTCTGAAGATCGGGGCGGCCAATGCACAAAGGTACAATTTTCAATACATAGTTACTATGAATGAAGATGCTGTTCCAGAGAGTCTGCCGAGCGATTTCGACTTTGAAAAATGCCTCGTTCCAGCCCGTCTTACGGACGCGACTGAAGATGGCGGACTCTTTGGCATAAGGTTCGGATAGTTCTCCTGAATAAAACAGAAACGATAGATTAAAATAAAAAGGAGATGCGCCATGCCGTATTTTCGACGAGGCCAGAAAGTCGAAATTTTTCAGAAGTCCGAGGATGAAAGCTGGGATCCCTACATGAACGAATACATCGGCCGCCACGGCATCGTGGTGGATCCGGACACCTCCATCAACGACCCCGACGCCCTGGTGGAGGTAAGCATCGAGGGGAAGGGGACTCACCGTCTCCCCCAGGACTGCCTTCGGGAACTGGAGTAGGCCCATGTCCATCGTCATCACCATCGACGGCAAAGAGGAGACGGTCGAAAAGGGGGAATTCCTCCTGACTGTCCTCCGGCGGATGGGAAAGCGGGTCCCCGCCCTCTGTTATCATCCCGCCCTGAAAAAACCGGTGGGGGCGTGCAGGCTGTGCGCCGTGGAGATCCAGACCGGCGACAAACCGGCCAAGATCCAGCGGGCCTGCATCGCCAAGACCCGACCGGAGATGCGGGTGATCACCGAGGGCGACGAGATCCGGGCCGCCCAGAGCCGGGCCATGAACGCGCTGCTAACCTACGCGCCCCAATCGAAGGCCCTGTTCAAACTGGCCACCGAGTTCGGTCTCGACACCCAGCCCCCGCCGGACGGCTGCATCCGGTGCCACCTCTGCTACCGGGTCTGCGCCGACCTGGTCGGGGCCAGCGCCCTCAAGCTGGAGCACCGGGAAGGACGCCCTTACATCGTCCCCATTCCCGGCCACTGCATCGGCTGCGGCACCTGCGCCAACATCTGCCCCACCGACGCCATCAAGGTTTTGGACCACGACAACGTCCGGACCATCTCCATCCGGGACGAGATCATCGGCCAGCACCCCCTGGAGCGGTGCGAAGGGTGCGGCAAACTGTACGCCACCCCCAAATTCCTGACCCACATCGAACAGCGGACCCTCCCCGTCCACCCCGACGTCAAGGAGCACCACAACTACTGCCCCACCTGCGCCAAGCTTTTTTCGAACCGGGTGCGGCGGCTGTCCTGAAAAGCGGCCCGGTCCCCTCCGGAAACAGGTATCCCCCGCCGAAACGGCGGGGGATACCAATATATCACTTATCCAATTCTGATCTGTCTACCGTAAGGTGACGTGTCCTTTCCGCTGGACCCCGCCGAAGATGGCCAGCATCAGCAGCACCGCCGAGAACCACCATCCCCACGCCGGCCCCGCCTCGCCGGCGGCGGCGATAAAGCATCCGCCGCCGCCGCCACCGCCATCGGAGCCGTCATCCGGATCGGCGTCGTCGCCCCCGCTCGAGGCGGGCGCCAGGGCGATGGCATACCCCCGTACCTGCGGGTCATCGCCGGAGACGCCGTCGGTCAGGGTCAGCCGGGCGGTGGCGTCGTCGATCCAGGTGACGTCGTCCGTTTCCAGCTCACGCCATCCGGTCCTGGTCCGGGCGTACCAGACGGCGCCATCGGGGACGGTTTCGGGAACGCTCACGGTCGCCTCCACCCGTCCGTTTGCATCAAAGGACCTGGCCGCCATTTCCAGGGCGCCGAAGAGGGCCCCTTCGGGGACGTCCCCGTCCGCCGCCGCCAGGCGCACCAGTCCGGCCGCCGCGATGCCGACGATGTCGCCGGCGGCGGTCGTGACCGGAACCATTTCCTCTCCCAGGCCCGAGGCCGCATCGTCGAGGATCCGGACCGTCACTTCGGCCAGATCCAGCCGGCCCGCCCCGTCCCAGGCCGCCAGCGAGAACTGGAGATCGGCCCCCTCCGGGCCCACCGCCGGTCCCACGAAGACCGGCGAGGCGGACAGGGGATCGGAGAGGGTGACGGGCGGGCCGCCGGTCTGACGCCAGCGGCGCCGGACCCCGCCCGCGCCGGTGAGCTGCACCTGGGCCCCCTCTTCGGCCCGCTCCGGATCGACTGCGGCCGCCGCTTCGGGCGGCGTGCCCGCCGTCATCACATTGAGGGCGGTCCGGGCCCGGTCCGTCAGGCCCGAGGCATCGGTGACGGTCACCTCGAAGAGAAGGGCCGCCGCTTCCGCCGGCGCGGTGAATTCCGGGGCGGCCGATGCCGCATCCGACAGCGTCACCTCGGGGCCGGCGAGCTGCCGCCATTCATAGGCGAGGTCGGCCGCATCCCCATAGGGATCCGATGATGCCTCCGCACTCAGCACGACCCCTTCTCCTGGGGCGCACATCGATTCGGGGGAGGATGCCGCCGACGCCGCGGGCGGCTCCCCTGAAGCCGAAACGTTGACGAGACAGAAATCCGAAGCCGACCCGCCGCAGGGGGTCTCCACCGTCAGTTCGAACCGAAGGACGCCTTCAAAATTGGCGGGCGCCGTAAACTCCGGCTGGAATCCGTCGGCCCCGGCCAGATCCACCGCCGGGCCGGCCGTCTGCCGCCATTGGGCCCGGGCGGCGGCGCCGCATACCGAGTTGTACCCGTTGAGGGCAACCTCCTGGCCGGGCGCGACAATCCGGTCCGGTCCGGCGCCGGCCGTCGGCGGTTCCGGCAGGGAACCGGCATCGGTCGGATCGGTGTTGCACAGATACTCCTCCAGGTTGGTGAAGCCGTCGCCGTCGGGATCACCGTCGGCGTCGTCCCGTGTTGGATCGAGGCCGTACCGGGCCTCCCAGGCGTCGGGCAGGCCGTCCATGTCCGCATCCCCGGGCAGGTCCGCCGAGGCGTCGACAATCATCACCCGGGCGCTGGCCGGGCCGGAGACAATGTACCCCTCCCCCTGGATCACGAAAATCTCCAGGTACTCCTCGGGTTCGGTCTCCGCATCGGTCCGGGCCGCCACCGAAAGGACGGCGCTCTCTTCGCCGGCGGGAATCCGGATCTCCGACGGCAGGAAGACGACATCCGAGCCGTTGACGGCCGTTCCCTGGATGGCCAGCCGCACCATCAGGGGGTTTTCCAGTGTCCCTTCCCGGCTCAGGGTCACCTCGCCGGTGGGCGAGCCGGATTCGTGGGCCGCGGGGCCGGTGGCGGCGATGGTGAGCCGGTCCGGCCCGTCCACCAGGGTGAGGGTGGCCGCCGCGGGATCGCCAAGGGAATAAACATCCTCGTTGGACATCAGGGCGATGCCGAGGGTTTCGGCCGGTTCCGCCACGCCGTCGGCCGTCGGAATAAGGGTCACCCGCACCGTCCGGTCCCCCGGTTTCAGGGCGATCGGCACCCGTCCGGTTTCCACCGCCACCGCTTCATAGGCCCCCGTGTCCGGATTATAGCATTCGGCGGCGAGCCGGAAATCCTCTCCGAAGACGGCGTCGCCCGTAAAGGTGAGGGGCACGGCCAGACCGTCGGGCAGGTCGGCGCCGGAAAAGGTGATGAGCAGAGCTGTTTCGGGGCCGCCGATCTCCGTGACGCTCCCGGCGGTCGTCGACAGCCGGGCCGAAAGCGCCGGCCGCACGCCGCCGGTATCCAGATAGCCGTCGGCCCACAGCCCGGCCAGATCCGAATCCCGGAGAATGACCGACTTGAGCAGGATGACCGCATCCTTAAAACCGGCGCCGTCATCGACGCCGTCGGTGTCGATCTTAAGCCGGGTGTGGTTGTCTTCCTCTTCGGGATCGGGCAGGATCTCCAGCTTCACATGGGCATTTAGAGGCTTGCCGGAGGGCTCGATCAGGTGGGCGATGTGGAGCATGTCGCCATCCTCCCGGTTGAAATCGATCACCGTGTCGCCGTGGGAGACGACGAAAAGGTCCTTTCCGGAATAACCGGTCAGGGTGTCGCTCCCCGCGCCGCCCACGATGATGTCGTCTTTGGATCCGCCGGAAAGGGTATCGTCGCCGTACCCGCCCAGCAACACCCGTCCGGCTTCGTTTGCGGCGATGGCCGTCAGCGCGGCCCGGGCCTCCGCCTCGTCGGGATAGTCGTCGGTCCAGGTCCAGTTCTCCGGCAGGTAGCTTTCCAGCTCCGCCAGGCTGGCGTCCAGATCGACGTAGAGGGCATCGGTGTAATCGATCAGGGCGTTTTCCACCACGATGGCGTCTGTAAACAGGTGTTCGAAGGCGGCCTGGACCTCATCGGGGGCCGGGGGCTCCGTCGACCAGGTCCAGTCCGGCGGCAGGTAGAGCATCAGATCGGCCAGGGCCTCGGCCTCCTCCTCTTCCATCCAGTGGGCCATCTGATAATGCAAGTAGGCCTCATCGGCGGCGGAATATTCGGGATACAGCTCCTCGAAGGCCGCCTGGACCTCAAATTCATCCGGATAGGGCGCCGACCAAGTCCATCCTTCCGGAAAATGGGCGGTCAGGGCCGCCAGCATCCCGTCGAGATCGGAATGGGCCAGGTCGTAGAGGTAGGCATTCAGGGCCATCTCCGCCGCCAAACGACCCCCGTCGAAGGTCACCGGCTTGGATGCGTCGGAGAAATCGCCCACCACGTGGCCGAACCACTTGCTCAGCAGGTAGGCATGGATCCGCCATTTCTTCGTCTCCGGCAGCTCCCGGTCGAAGACCAGCATCTCTCCGATAGCGCCGGTAAAGACGCGGGAGGCGTCGAACTGCCACTTATCATCGGTGAAGTTCCAGATCCACTCGTTCTTGGCCCCGATCACCGGGTCGGTGCCAAGCGCCGTCACCTCCGGTTGGGCAAAGGGGCCGCCCGCCCAGACGCCGTCCAGGTAGATCCGGGACTGTCCGTTTTGCCGGGTCGCGTTCAGGATCGTCCAGGCATCTTTGATATTCGTGTTGCCGTAGACCACGGCGTTTTCAGACGATAGATGGACCTGACCCGGATGGGTCGGATGGTCGGCCCCGGTCACGCCGATCTCGAAATGGGGGCCCGAAGCGAGCATCTGGCCGTTTGCCCCCGTGGTTTTGAAGACGGAAAAGAAGGTGGCGTCGCCGCCGGGAAAGACCGACTCGCCGTAGGGCAGCTCGAGCCAGCCGGCGCCGTCCCGCAGCAGGGCCGATTTGCCCGTCGGGGTGGCATCGGTCAGTTCCAGTTCGTCCAGTTCCAGTTCGTCGGGCGTTTCGCCCTCCGGTTCGGTCCATCCGGTGCCGTCATAGCCGTTGCCGGAGAGATCCGGAAGCACCGCACCCCCGGGCGACAGCCGGTCCGCCAGGCTGTGGGCGTCGGCCCAGAAGACCGCCTCGGCGCCGTCGGTGGCGGTAGGCGACATGACGGTGATATAGAGGTGAGCCGTCACCGGTTCGTGCTCGCCGTCATCCATCCGGACCGTCGCCATGGGAGCGACGTCGGCGCCGTCAAGGTGTTCCAGAATGACCCGTCCGGTGTTGATCTCCTCTAAGGAGACCGCCTCTCCCGGCGCCAGGGGAAGGGCCGTGCCGCCGTCGTCCACCCGGTAGAAGACAAACCCCTCCGGCATCTCGGCCAGTACGACCGACAGATCCCAGTCGAAGGTGTCCGCATCGGCGATATCGAGGTGGAAAATGCTCTTCCCGTGGCGATACGCCCGGACCGTGTCGTCCAGAAGCCGGGGGATGAAGTTGGCCATGGTGGGGTCGGCGCCCCGCCGGAACTCCTCCATGTTGTCCCACCAGTCCCCGTCGGGATCTTCGTGGGCGTCGGCGACGAACTTGTTGAGGCCGTACCGGTCCTCCCACCAGTCGGGCAGACCGTCGCCGTCGGTATCGGTCATCTCCTGGTGGATCTCCAGGTCGATCCGGTAGGACTGGCTCCTGCTATTCTGATCCGCCATGATGAAGTCCCGTGCCGGCGGCAGGATGGCCGCCGGCACGCCGTCGACGGTAATGCTCACCGCATCGAAGCGCCGCTCGGCGTCGGTGAGCGCGATGATGCCCGCCGCCGGGCTTTCGGAGGCGCTAATCCGGGCCTGGTGGGGGATGCGGAGGATATAGGAATAGTCGCCCCCGCCCAGGGATGCCAATTCCCCGGCCACCGTGTGGCGCTTTGCCGGATTCTCCTTGTCCGCGAAGACCACTTCGATGGCGCCGGTGTCCATCTGGAAGCGGACTCCGCCGGCGGTGTTGAAGACCTTGCCGTAAAGGAGGGTGTCGGGTTCCGGAATGCCGCCCAGGGCCATGGCCGGCAGGAGCAGCAGGCCCGCCAGCAGGCAGAGGACGACGGCCGACCGGCGCCTGGGCCGGTCCGGCAACGAGAGCCTGGATACGTATGAAAATGGACGGTTCATCGAAGCGTTCCTTTCATGTGTTGAAGGGTTCATTCGCCGTCGCCTTGTCAGTTGCCGCTGATGGCGTAGGTCTGGAAGTAAAGTTTGATGTCCTTGACGCCGTTGCCGTCCCGCGCGCCGGTCTCGTCGCCGGGCACGGGCTTGCCGTGGATAAAGGCATCGAGCCCCTCGTCGGGGTCGTCCAGGAAACTCTGGCCGGGGATGATCAAAAGCCACCGGGTGTTCCAGACGGAGCGGCCCACCAGCCGGCTGTCGAAGGTCATCTGGCTTTCGTCCCAGTAGCCGCTGTCATGGTAGGCCCGGAAGCTGGAGTAGCGCCGCACCTCGATCATGGAGCCGTCCACCCCGTTGACCGCCGGAATCCAGTCGGCATCCGTCAGGTTGGACCGACCCAGGGGCAGGGGCACCGGGATCTTCTGGTCGAGCACCGTCCACTCCCGGGTATCCAGGTCGGTGGAATCGGGCACCAGCATCACATCCATACCCACCGGCACGAGATAGGCCCGGGGGGTGAGGGAGAGCGATGCGCTGTCGTAGTTTTCGAACCAGAGCCCCACCGACCGGACCTTGGTGGCGTAGTTGGAGGCGTCATAGGCGTGATCGCCGCCGCCCAGCTCCTGTCCGAAAAAGTTCTTCCCGGCCACCACGTAGGAGGTGAAATCGATGACCAGTCCCGGCTCGGGTTCGGCCCCTTGGGCCGCGAAGGGACGGCAGTATTTCCGGAATTCGGGCAGGGACCAGAGGTTTTTCAGCCGGGAGTTTTCCAGGGTCTGTCGCCACCTCTCATCCTGTTTCGCCTGATCCTCCGGCGTTCCGACCGGCTTGATGCGAAACAGCTCGCTTCTCAGGGAAAAGCGCCCCGCTTCGCTCTGGGGGTTGTTCAGGCCCATCTGGGTCTTGAGCACCGAGAAGTTGACGGCGAGGCGGGCGGCGATGTCCGCCAGACCGCCCCGGCCGGCCACCGGTTGACCTTCCAGGAACTGGCCCAGGGTCCGCTGGCGGACGATGTCCGTCAGCAGGCCGACGGCCGAGGCCGGGTCGTCATGGCTCAGGTTGGTCTCGTAATCGTAGGCCCTGGCCGCCAGGTAGAGGAACTTGGCCGCGGTGTCGAAGGCGCTGTGGTACCGGGAAAGCGCATCGTTGCGGTTGACCCGGAAGGCCATGTCCTGGTAGCGATTGCCCTGGGTTTTGGCCGCCACCTTGGCGTTGAAGGCCTGGCGCTCCTCCATCAGGCGCAAGCCTTTGGCCAGGATGCTGCGGTAGGTGTCGGAGACCTGGCGCATGTGTTCCCGGGCCTTGAAGACCGAAACGCGCATGGCCGCCTCGTTGCCCAGAATGGTTTCGATCTCCTTGAGCTGTTGCTGAACTTCGTATTTCTGTTCTTCTTTGAGCAATTGCAAATCTTTGCAGATTTCAGCGATCTCTTTCTCCGATTCAACAATATCAGCACTGAGGTTGAGTCCCCAAGCGATTGTCGAGGTGGCCGCGTGCATCGTCGCCCCAGCCAATTTGACACCACCACTTAAGACTGAAGCTACATCCGGGGCCACTCCAACCGCGTCCGGAGTCATTTCCGCCGTTGCGTCAAACAGATTCAGGAATACTTCGCCCAACCGATCCGACATATCGGCTACGGATCTGAGGCCGATAATCGTCGCATTAAATCCCCTGGTCTGATCGATGAATCCGTTTTCAATACTCAATTGCTCTTTATTGAATTCGGCTGTAGCATCTAACGTGTCGATGGCCGTCTCAATCTCTCCGATGGCATCACCGTATTCGCCAAGCGCCAGTTGCAGATCCGCCTCGGCCTTGATCAGCTCGATGAGGGCCTCCTGGATCTCGCCGGGCGAACGGCGCATACCCCATCCCGCCGGAGCCTGGAAGCTGTACTTTCCGGCGCTCATTGGGAATTCGATTTCCATGGCATCCGAGAAATCGGTGCCGGTGAAATCTTCGATGGCCAAATCGTTTTTGAAGAAGGGACTCCCCTTCTCCCCGTACATCTGATTCAACTCGTTGGACAGGGCGGTCATTGAAGTAAAAAATCCCGTCATTTCACCGGCGGGTTCCGGCACCGTCTCGTCGCTGATCTCGGAGACATCCACATAGTTGTAATAGAAGTAATCCGGCCCCTGGTACCCGGCGGGGTAGAGCTTGCCGGACCCGATGGTCCCCTCGTAGGGGGTGCCGAAGATCTCGATAAGGCGGTTCCGGTAGTCCCGGTCCTGCTGGTCGGTCTGTTCGGTGAAAGCCTCCGCGGAATCGGCCACCTGGCGGATCCGGTTGTTGAGATCGCTGGCGTGGTCGAAGACCAGCCGGGCATTGTCCAGGGCCTTTAACGCCCGCTCGTAAACCTGCTCGAAATGGGTAGCGGTAATGCCTTGCCCCGGATCGATCCGGGCCGGATCGATGTCGAAGGGCACCGCCTCCGCGGCCACGCCCACCGGGTTGAGGCCGGCGTTGGCGTCGTTGTACAGCTCCTGGATGGCCCGGGCCTGGCCGGCGATTTCCCGCAGTTCCACCACGGTTTCACGGTCGATTCGCTGGATGCCCTCGGGCGCCTGGTCTCCGCAGTCGGTGCACACATACCAGCTCCCGTTGACGATGTCGGCGTGGCGGCCGTGGAGGGAACTATCCGCCGCATTGTCGGCGCCCGGCCCGTCATTGAGGCGGTAATAGGCCAGGAGGTCCGATTCGTATCCCAGAAAGCCCTTTTCCATACCCGCCTTGATCTCTTCGGCGCTCAGGGCCTTCCGCCAGATGCTGATATCGTCGAACAGGGCGTCGGCATGACCCGCGTCATAGTTGCTCGCGCCGATATAGTTGCGGGACCGTTCCACGGCCCGCGGAACGGACATGGGCGCCTCCGCCACCTTCTCGCCGTCCACGTACAGCCGGCCGGTGGTCCCCTCCAGCGTCACCGCCAGATGAACCCACTGCTTGAGGGGCAACGGGTATTCGGCCGCTATGGAGCCGCCGTATTGAGCCCCATCCGCGCCGGCCTTAAGGGAGAAGTACGGCATCCCGCTGCTGGATTCACTCAGTCCTAACATCACGTTGTCCTGGCCCGGCCCGTTTCCGAAATCGATTACCCGGTCCCATTCGCTGTTGCTTCTGGCCAGGACCCAGGCGGTAATAGTCAGATCACCGGAAAACCAGACATCGGCCGGCGCCGCGAGATAGCCGTCGCCGTTGGTGTCGTAGGCCACCGATTTCACCGGGTCGCTTTCCGCCGGCAGCACGGCGTTGGCCGTCACCCAGTCGAAATAGGCGCCCAAGGCCGTCCGCCTGGACCAGCCCTCCACGCCCCAGGCCCGGCTCGCGTCGGTGTCACGATATCCCTGCCACTGGCCGTCCGGGTCAGCCACATACTTGGACCGGTAGGTGAGATCGGCGATCCGGTGGCCGGTTTTGGCCTTCTTGGCGGCGGTCTCGGCGAACTTGCGCTCGTCCAGGTAATCGACGTCGATCACCACGCCGCCGATGGAAAACTTCTCCGAGCGGGATTCCCAGTTGAATTCGGGGTGCCCGAGCAGCTCGTAATAGTTCCGCATGGCGGTCAGGTAATGGCCCCAGGCGTCGCCGTGGCCCTGGGGATAGAGGGCCCGGCCGTCCTCGGCATTGATGAACCCGTTCTTGTCCACATCGCCGATATTGTAGTTCATGGCATAGGCCACCTCCCCCTGGGACTTGGTGAAGTTCCACATGAGGCGGTTGTAGGAGGGTGAAGCCCCCTCTTCCGGGGCGCCCCGCAGCAGGCACAGCTCCTCGCTCAACAGGTCGGGGACCTGGTTCATGAAGGAGAAGATGGTGGGCGCCAGGGAGCCGTACTCGCCGGAGTCGGTGCCGAATCCGATGGTCGGGTCCATGGCGTCGCTGTAGGCTTCGTCTCCCAGCAGGCCGTAGAAATCGTTGATCCGGCTCGCCGCCAGCAGCAGCGCGGCGGTGACCCCGGAGCTACTGGCCGGCTGGGCCATGTCGATGCTCAGGTTGCGCCCCCGGTCCAGCACCGTCTGGTACAAGGAGATCAGGCCCACGTTCTCGATTACGTTCTTGTCCGGGTTGAGGGCCACCGGGCCTTCATACCGGGGGCCGGCCTGCTGAATCATGCTCACATAGGTGGCCGGGCTGTCGGAGCTGAAGAAATCGCGGATCCGCGCCTCGTAGGGGTTGACCGCATTGATCACCCGTTTGACCCATCCCTCGGCCAGTTGGGCCCGGAAGGTATCCGACGGCGCCTCACCGGGTCCGGGGGGCCGTGAATTGGCCGCGCCGGCCCAGTCGGACCAGCAGCCGGCATCGGAGCAATCCTTATGCCGGTAGCGAACAAAGAACATGTTGTCCACCAGAAGGTCCTTGCCGGCGCCGGCAAGGGTGATCTCCGAGGCCTCTTCGCCTTCGTTTTCCGTGGGAAACATCCGCCATTTGGAGGGGTCGAGATTCGGAATATCCGGCGTGGCGCCATCCTCCTCCCGGTACCACCACTGAAAAATCAGATTTTCCGGGTTGGCCCCGAAATCGGCTGTGTGGCGCAGGGCGATCTTCTCGTCGAACACGTTGTCTGAAAAGACCGTCTTGATGGCGCCGCGGTATTTGTCGTTGACCACCTTGACGATATGGAGCGTCACCGGCGCGGCACCCAGGTCCGGATGGTTGTTTTCCGCCAGGGTCACATACCCTTCGGTGAAACCGGAATCCGGATCGAGAAGGTCGGCATTGGGCATCAGCGCCGCCCCGGGACCGAGAACGGCGGCGGGCTGAACCCCCATGCCGGTGTTTTCCAGGCCGACGCCGAAAAAGCCGTCCTCTTCGCTCACCTTTTGCGGGTCGCGGGAAAGCGAATACAATTCCTCCACCGCCCTTTTAAAATCATCATCGTCGCTCAGTGCGGCCACCGCGTCCTTATCCGCCTCGGTCATGATATTGGGCTGGAGCACGTAGATAGCCGGCGGCGCCGCGGTCAAGGTGTCGTCGCCGATGGTTTTGCCGTTCAGGAACCCGCGGATGGAGAGTTTTTCGGTCAGCGGATCATAGAAAAACCGCGTTTTGATCCCCGCGTGGAGATCCTTGAAAAACCACTTGCCCATCTTTACGTCAACGGCCCCGGCGGCGGGCTGAAGGGCTTCGGGCATATCGCTCAGATCGACGCTCCGCTCTTCCAGCACCTGGCCGATCCGCGCCAGGTAATCAGATCCCATTTTTTCAGAAACCATGGCCGGGTTCCGGTCGTCGAAGACCACCTGGGCCGCCGACCAGCCGATCACCCCCGGCAGCCCCGGGGAGCCGGAATGATCCTTCCGGTATTCACCACCGGAAAAGGTGAGCGTCTCGCCCGCCTTCAGCGCCGCCGTCTCCTCCGGCCAGACGGTGTCGTACCGGACCGCCACGGCCCTGGGCCGGCCGACCATATCGTCGGGAAAGCCCGCATCGGATTGGGTAATGGCGCCGGAGGGCAGCCAGGACACCGGCTCGCCGGGCCCTTCGACGGCGCCGTCCCCGTCATCGTCCCGGTTGTACCAGAACTCCGGACGGAGCGGATACCAGAAGTGGGAGAAGAGGTGCCCGCCGCCGGAAACGGCCCAGGGCTGGCCCTTGTGATCCTCCCAATAGCATCTCTGGTTCGGATCGCCGTTCCGGCCGCTGATCTCCGCCGGCGGCGCCGCGCCGATCACCTCGTTGAGGGGATAGGGCGCCACGATGGGCTGCCCGGCTTTGGCGGGATAGCGGAAGGTATACCCCACCCCGGAATCCTCCTGATCCACCCGGAGCACCAGCATCCGGCGCTCCCCGGCCCTGTTCCGGTACTGGGCCAGCACGTAGGGGTGGGACGTGTAGGCATCGTTCGGCGAAGTGATATTCAGGTCGTTTCTTAGGGCGAAGACCGCCATGGGCCGTGGCGACGCCTGGGAGTGGCGGAAGGAGGGGGCCACCAGGGCATGCTCCTCGTTGGGATTGTATCCCGCCTTTGCCGGGTCGGGCTGATGGTAGATGGTCAACTCGATATAGTTGACCGGGTCGAGGTAGTTCAGGAAGGACTGATCGGCCGACAGGTAAAGCTGATCGTTGCCGACGGCATCCTTGCCGTCCGATCCCTGCCGGCTGGCGATGACGATGCGCCGGCTGTCGGGCCACACGGGGTTGTACTCCACCGGCTTCCAGGGCCAGGCGACGTTCTGGATCGTCTGGTACCAGACCACCACGAACCGGTCTTCATCCCTGTCGGTGAACTGGCGGTTGACCGGAATGATCGGCCCCTCCAGTGTGGATCGATTGTAAATCTCCGGATTGTAACGGGCTCTTTCCCAGAAGACATAGCCGTTGTGGGGGACCGTGACACCGTGATCGGCGCTAACCAGCGGCTCGCCGATGGCCGCATCGATGGGCGTCGGGTTGAGCCGGTCCTTCCAGGTGTCGGTCTCCACCACCCGTACCAGCAGCGATTCATGGCGGGTGTCCCCTTCCGCGGGGGGGATATCGCCAACGGCAACGGCGCAGGCCGAGGAGCGCCAACTGACGGCGTCCATGCCGACCAGTTCCGCATGGCGGCCGCCCCCGGCGCTGTCGGCGGCATGGGTGGCGGCTCCCCCGTCATCCAGTCGATAGTAGGCGTAAAGACCGGTTTCATTCCCCGCCAGGCGGGTGTTCATGGCGGACCGGATCTCCCCCTGGGTACGGGCGACGTTCCAGATGCGAATTTCGTCGAACAGACCGTCGGCGATGCCGTCATTGGACCAAGCGCTTTTGCCGATATAATTTTCGGACCTCTCTACCCCACTGGGAACGGCGACACGGCCGGACGCCACCTGCTCGCCATCCAGATACAGCCGCGCCATCTCCCCTTCCATGGTGGCGGCCAAATGGACCCACCGGTTCAAGGGCAGTTGGCGGTCGGACTGGATCACCCCGCCAGACACCTTTCCGACATTGACCGTAAAAAGAGGTTTCCCGGTCTCTGCGGCGGACAAGGCCAGAACGACACTGTTGTTCCCGGATCCCCCGCTGAAATCGATGAACCGGGCGTACTGGCGATGGCTGCGGACATAGACCCATCCCTCCACCGTCAGATCGCCGGAGAACCAAACGTCCGTGGGGGCCTTCAAATATCCGCCGGCGCTCAGGTCGGCGGCGACGGATTTGACCGGCGGATCGGTTTGGGTGGTATCCGTGCAGAGGTTGTTGAAGGCCGGGTCCATGTTGACCATGGTGGCGTCCCGACGATTGGGGGTGCTGTCTTTTAAGACCTGGGAACCGAAATCGTCGAACCGGTAATAGGTTAAAAGGCCATCTTCGGTTCCATTCAGGGCCGCGTTCATGTTGTTCTGAATCTCGCTCTGGCTTCGGGCGACACCCCAGATGCGGATGTCGTCGAAGGCGGCGTGGGCGCGCCCCTGGCCGTCCCAGTTGCTGTACCCGATGAAATTCCGTGTGGTCACGGCGCCTTCGGGCATCAGCATGGGAGCTTTGGCCACCTCTTCGCCGTCCATATAGAGCCGGCCCGCGCCGTTTTCGATGGTGGCGGCGATATGGACCCACTGTTTGAGCGGAATCTCTTTACTCGAATCGATGGTGCCGCCCCAGGTCGTGCCGACGTTGAGGGCGAACTGGGGCTTCTTATTATTTTTGCCGCCGGTGATGCCCACGATGACATTATCCGTCCCCGGCCCGTTTCCGAAATCGATCAGGCGGGTAAAGGAATCGTAGCTTTTCAGATAGACCCAGCCCTCGACGGTCATATCGCCGGAAAACCAGACGCCGGTGGGAGCCCGGACATAATTGCTCTGGCCGTCCAGATAGAGGGCGGCTTTTTTTGGAGCGGAGGCGGGGGCGTCGACCTCGGTCTGGGTGAAGACCAGCACGCTCCGCCCCTTTTGGGTGGCGGTGAACCCCTTGGATTGATCGACGGCCGCGTCGTTTTCCGCATAGGCCAGTTTTGAAAAAAAGAACGGGTCCGACGGCAGGGGGTCGAGGGCCACGGGCGGCGTATTGGCCACGTGCATGAAGTGGGAATCGAGGCGGGCTTCGATTTCGGTATGGATGACGGCTGTCGGATTGGTGGTCTCCCATTTGCACAGGTATTTGCCCGGATGGACCGGGTAGAGCCGGTGGTCGTAATCGCTCCAAATGTGCATGTCGTTGGGATTGCCGCCGCTTGGTTCCGACACTTCGGTGCTGGTGGGCGCCTTCGGTTTCAGGATCTCGCGACATTCGACAGGAAGCGTCGAAAACATCAGCGGCGAACCGATAAAAACGGTTTCCTGATACACTCGGGGGCTGTACTCCCAGACAACGCTCAGCCCTTCCGTCAACGGGCCGGTCTCATAAACGTCGCCGCTTCCCTGTGTCTGGGTCATCCCCTTGAAGACCTGAAACCCCTCCACGTTGAGATAACAGGGAATGGCGCCGGCATTGATGCGCAGCCGTTCTTCACGGTCATACCAGTAGGTTCCGGCGCCCTTGACGCCGGTGTCCGCTGTCCAGGACCCGTCCGGTTCGAGGAGGTCGATGCCCGGGAGCGCATCCTGTTCGGCCGGATTGGCGGCCAAAGCGACGCTGAACTGTTTGCCCCACTTGTAGGTGATGACCACGGGGGTCGCCATTTCGAACTGGTCCAGGGCATGGGCCCTGGCGGGTTCTTCAAAGCGCTTTTGGTCGACGGTGTACTCGACGTTCGTTTCGCCCCAGCAGGTATTCAGATCGAAGCCGGTCAGCGCGCCGTGCCGGCCGTGGCCGGAATTGTCGGTCGCCACGGTCGTTCCGGGCGTTCCATTCAGCTTGTACTGGGCGATAAGGTTTCCCCAGCCCGTGTACAGGGTCATCTCCTTGAGCATCCCTTTGAAAGTGTCGGCGGAATTATCGCCGATGCGCCATTTGAAATGGGGCTGCGGGTTCTGTTCGGTATTGTACCGACCCCCTAACACCGTTTCGGATTTGTTGAAATTGTGTTCCTGGTAAACCGCCTGCTTTCCGTCCCGGTAAATCGAGTTATAGGTGGTCATGCCCGCGTCGGGACTCCAGCCCCACCAGTCCAGGTTGACTTGCCAGTGGTGCCACGCCGTATCCTTGAACTGCGCCGTCCTGGCGACCACTTGGCCGAAAATTTCAACTTGCAGCCGGTTATCATTGAAACTGACGATGATTCGCTTCTCGCCCGGATTCGTCACCGGGATCAGTGAAAAGACGATCTTCTTCTCCGGGCCGGGATCGCTCTTGGCCCAGAAATCGACGGTGAGGTTGTGCCAGAGCTGGGTCGACGGGTCCGAAGGGACGATATGGTCGTCCGAGCCGTCGAAATTGAGCCCCTCGTAAACGATGGCGGAGTTGGTCGGTTTTCCGAAATCATATCCCGTGGCGATGTAACGGCTCGTCGGGCTGGTCGTGTCGGGAACGATGCCGTCGACGGAGCAGTCAACCAGCTCACCTTTCGTGATCCAGTGCTTGCCGACACCCGGATTCGGGTTGCCGATGTTCTCCAGGTATCCCGTCCCCCAGGTGGCGCTGAAGTCATGCTTGATTTCCAATGCATATTGTTCTTCCAGCGTCGTCTGGTTGACCCGTTTCACCGCGAGGGTCCGGATATCTTCTTCGGTGGGGGAATCGATCTTTCCGGCGTTGGGATCCGCGTCGTCGTAATTGACGTCATAATAGGTCCACACCGCCCCGTAGGCGGCGGGGGAGAGCAGCAGGGCCAGCGCCGTCAGTAGGATGAAGGCCGTTGCCGGCCGCATCCGCCGGACTCGCCGGCGCCCTTCCCTCGATTGCCGCTTCGTCGATCGGTTGCCGATGGATTCATATGCGATCATGGAAACACTCCTTTTCAAATCGATGTCCGATGGATAAAACACCCGGTCATTTGTCGTTGAGCGTCGGCGCCTGGTTCAACTGGCGCAGCTCGAAACGGCCCTCGACCATCATCGGCGCCTTGTGGAGCCCGGTGAGGGTCTCCTGATAGACGCCCCCGAGGGTTACGGCGCCTTCCCCCGGCGGGGCCGTCGACTGGGGCGCCGCGTCGAAATCGAGGGTGAAGGTCCGGGTAATGAGGAAGCCCTTTTTGTGGTCCGGGTGGAATTTGTGGCGGAAGGGGTTGTTCGGGTGGGTTTCGTCCAGGGTCAGCTCGCCGCTCACCCGGTTGCCGGCGCCGATGTCGCCGTCGAGTTCGAGTGCCGTCAGGGCGGGATCGAAATCGAAAAAGAGGCTGCCCATCCGGATGCCCACCAGCTTGCCGTCCCGCTTCACGATCCCCTGGTAGCCGGGCAAAAACCGGTCGTCGGTGATCACCACCGGTTCCACCTTCGCGTCGTTTCCGGATCCGACTGTTTTTTTCATCAGGGTCGCCTGGCGCAGCAGGCGGACCTGCCCGTCCGCGTCCCGGTGCATCAGGATGGCCATATCAAAGGGATCGGCCACCGGGGCCGGGTCGGCGGCGGGGTCGTGGACATAGGCGACGCCGGAGATCTCGATCTGTCCCATCCAGAGGCCGGTGGCGTCGTCCGCCCCGAAGCAGAGGACCGGCAGCGTCAACAGAATCGCAGCGACCGAGGCCGCCGCTTTCCGGATCGCCATGGCGGCGCCTTTACCCGTTTTTTTATTGCTGCTCATAGATTGCCGGCACATGAATCCGTCCTCCCTCGCTGTCTGTGATTCGTATCAGGTTCGACGCCTGGAAAGCGCCCCGGGCATCGGTCTTCACCGCCAGGCGAATCGTCCGTTCCTCCCCCGATGACAGGTCGAAGGCGATCCCGCCCGTCGTCACAGGGGTATAGGACAGGTCTCCGCTGGAAAGGGACCGCTCCACGATGAAAAGCGGCAGATCAGGTCCGCCCGAATTGGCGACCAGCGCCAGATCGACGGTCAACGGACCGTCCTGCCGGTTGACCAGCTCGAAATCGGTCCCGTAGACCGGCTTCTGAAAGCTGATCCGGTCGCCGGCGCCGCCCAAATTGACCTCCAGAGGACCGGGATAATCCGACCCCCCGCAGCAATAGACCCAGTAGGCCTCACCCGGTGAGATGACCGCCTCTTCCGGCCGGGCCACCCGCACCCACTGATTTTCCGAAAGGTAGAAGATGTGGGAATCGGCATGGGCGTCGGACCCGCTGAAATACTGCTCGAAGGTGGGCGGATTGTCCGGGTCGATATGGAACCCGGTGAAATTGAAGCTGTCGGGCCGCCATTTGAAGGCACGGGCCTTCGGCTCACCCGACAGGGTGAGGGTCACCTCTTCGGTGGCTTTGATCAGGTAGGCCTGGTTGGCCTGGAGGGCGTAGAGGTTGTTGGCAAAGGCGTCCGGGGAGCCGGGGCGCGTCCACCGGTGCCAGCCGTCCCGTTTCCACTCGATCTCCCCGGGGTCCTGGATGTACTGGACCGGCGTGGCCATGGGGTAAAACGAAACCACCAGGTCCACCGACGTGCCGTCGAAAACGGCGTCCAAGTCCGGGTCATCCGGCGTGATCTCCAGGAAGACGGCATTCCAGCCCGGGGTGAGCTGGATCGTCTGGGAGAGGGTCCAGGCGGCCGATGCCGGCAGGGCGCCCGTCAGCAGCGCCAGCAGCATCCCGCACATGATTCGGATTAAAAAGGAATGCGTCATCTGAAATGCCTTTCCATTGAGGGTGATGGTCGCAAGGGTGCGCCTCCAAAAGCGACGGATACTGATCGGTTCCGCCGAAACGGATCACGCCGGTGACAAGAGTAAGCCGGGAAAAGAAACGTCGCCAGAGGAAGACCGGCAAATGTCAAAAAATATCTTCCCTGCCCTTACGGTACTTTTTACCGGGGGAAAGAGGAGAAATCCCCCTTTTCAATGGGATATAAAAACGAGATTCCACTTGAAAAAAGACCGGTTTCGGGGTAAAGGTTCCTTCATCGAAAAAGCCGCCGCCATACCGGTTAACGCCTTTGGACGGCCGTATTCAGAAGGACCGTGTCTGGATGACCATCCCATGAACCCGTATCATGCGGATATCGCCGTACCCGGCTACACCATCACCGCCCAATTCCAGGAGAGAAACCGGACCTGTATCTACCGGGGGCGGCGAAACTGCGACCGGCGGCCGGTGCTCCTTAAGGCGCCGCTTGCCGGCGGCCCGGCTTCGGAGGCGGCCGGCGCCATCCGGCGGGAATACCACATCCTGCTCCACCTGGCCGGGATCCCGGGGATCTGCCGGGTGGTCGAATTGGGTTACCACCGGAACCTCCCGGTGCTGATCCTGGCGGACCCCGGATGCCGCCCCCTGACAGAAGGGAACCGGACGGGGCTGACCCTGGAAGCGCGGCTCGGCATAGGCATCCGGATCGCCGATCTCCTGGAAGCGGTCCACGACCGCGGCATCGTCCACGGCGATCTCAATCCGGCCAACCTATTGGTGGACCCCGCGGGCGGGGCGATTTTCCTGCTCAATTTCGACGCCGCCGCCTGCCCCGTAACGGTTTTTCCCTCTGAAAACGGGCCGATCCAGGCGGCGGACCCCGCCTACCGCTCCCCCGAAGCCTTCGGACGGATGGATTGCATGCCGGACTGGCGGTCCGATTTCTATTCCCTGGGAGTCCTCCTCTACGAGCTGATGACCGGCCGAAGACCCTTCGATGCGGCCGACCCCGCCGACCTGATTTACGCCCATATGGCCCGGCGGCCGGACCCGCCCCTTGTATGGGCCTGCGATGGAACCCCCGCCCCCATGCCCCCGGTCGTTTCGAACCTCATCATGAAGCTGATGGCCAAATCCCCGGCGGACCGTTACCAGAGCGGGGCCGGCATCCGGGCCGACCTGGAAGAATGCCTCCGCCGTCTGAAAGCGACCGGCGAGATCGCCGACTTCTCCCCCGGCCGCGGGGACGGGACGGGCCGGCTGGTCTTTCCGGAACGGCTCTATGGACGGGAGGATGAGATGGCGGGTCTCCGCCGGGTTCTGGAAGCGGGGCGACGGGGCGGCCGGCGGCTGGTGCTGGTGTCGGGCGATCCGGGCATCGGCAAAACCTCCCTGGTCCGAAGGGTGATGGACGGGTTTAGGAGAGAGGTGATGCGGTTGATCACCGGCAAATTCCGGCCCGTCCGGGAGAACATCCCCTACAGCGGCATCGCCGAGTGCCTCGTCGATCTGGTCCGGCAGGTATCGGCCGAGGGGGAGGCGACGACGTGGCGGCGGCGGATCGCCAGCCCCGCCCCCGACCTGCCGGAACTGGGCCCCCTGGAGACCCGGAATCGTTTAGAATTGGCCGTCACCCGGTTTTTCAACCTGTTCCAGAGCGCCGAAACGCCTCTGGCGCTCTTTCTGGACGACCTCCAGTGGGCCGACGAGGCCTCCATCCGCCTGACCGCCGCCCCCGAATCCCCCTTCGCCTATGCCATCTACGGCCTGATCCTGTGCGGCGCGTGCCGGCGGGTAGCGCGGGGCTACCGGTTCGGCCGAATGGCCCTCACCCTGTCGGAGCGGTCGGATAATGACGCCGTGCGGACCAAAACCGCCATGCTCTATTACGGATTCATCCACCCCTGGAAACACCCCTTGCGGGACTCCCTCCCGCCGCTTCTGGCGACCTATCGCGCCGGCATGGAAAACGGCGATCTCGAATATGCCGCCTGGACCCTCCACATCCATTCCTATCACGCCTACTTCAGCGGCAGGCAACTGACGCATCTGGCAAAGGAGATGGCCGACCATGAAACCGCCATCTATCGGACGGGCCAGAAATCCGCTTCGGTGGCCCAGTCCATCTACCGCCAGGCCGTCCTCAACCTGCTGATCCCCGGCCCGGATCCCTGCCGGCTGGAGGGGGACGCCTACGACGAGAAACGGATGCTGCCCCGCCACCGGGCCGCCGAAAACACCCACGCGATCTTCAACGTCCATTTCCACAAGCTGATCCTTAACACCCTCTTCGGCCGGTTCCGGGATGCCCTCGACCAGGCCGATAAGGCCGAAGCGTGTCTCCAGAGCGTCACCGGGCTGGCGGCGGTCTACCTCTTCTATTTCTATCGGGCCCTTGCCGGATACGGACTGGCGGCTTCGTCCGAAGGCGCCCTCCGCCGGCGGTGGGCCGGCCGGGCCGCGGCCTGGCAGCGGAAACTGACCACCTGGTCCCGCCACGCCCCCATGAACTTTCAGCACAAATACGACCTGCTGACGGCCGAGCGCCACCGGGCCGCGGGACGGTTTCAAAAGGCGGCGGAACACTACGTGCTGTCGGTGACCGGCGCCTGGGACAACGGGTATATCCAGGATGAGGCCCTGGCCGCCGAACGGGCCGGGCGGTTCTACATGGCCCGGGGGATGCGGGTTCCGGCCCGGACCTGCCTCCTGGAGGCCCGGCGGGCCTATCGCCGATGGGGCGCGGAGGCTAAGGCGGACGCCCTCGACCGTGAGTGGCGCGATCTGTTTGCCGAATCGGGCGCGGCCGGAGAAGGGGGCGGGACGGCGCCCCTTCCGGAAATCATCCAGGAAGCGGGCGCCCCGGAGATGGCCGCCGTCATGGCGGCGGCCGGCGCCCTCTCCGGGGAGATGCACCTGGAGACGCTCCTGAAACTGATCATGGAGATCGTGATGAAGCACTCCGGCGCCCGGCGGGGATGCCTGCTGATCCATCGGAAGGGCCGCCTCACCCTGGAGGCCGAAGCGGCCATAGAGCCCGACCGTCTGCGGGTGCTGCCGGGGACCGATCTCTCGGAGGTGGAAACCGTCAGCCGGACGATTGTCGAGGAAGTCGCCCGAACCCGCACCGAACAGATTCTTCGAGATGCCGCCCGGGGCGACCGTTTCGGTGCCGACCCCTACGTCCGCCGCCATCGATCCCGATCGGTGCTCGCCCTCCCCCTGGTCCACAAAGACGAGCTGACGGGGGTGCTCTACCTGGAAAACGAACTGGCCGCCGGCGCCTTCACCGCCGACCGGGTGGAGATGATGCGGCTCTTCTCCTCCCAGGCGGCGGTCTTTATCCAGAACGCCTTCCTTTACCGGCAACTGGCGCAATCGGAGGAAAAGTACCGGTCCATTTTCGAAAACGCCGCCGAGGGGATCTTCCGGGCGGATGAGAGCGGCCGGATCATCGACATCAACCCGGCCTTTTTCCGGATGCTCGGCTGCCCGACCCGGGAGGAGTGCCTTTGCTGGCTCGCGGACCCGGCCCCGACGGAGGCCATGGGACCGGAAGGGCTGTGGCGCCTCCTGCGGGAACAGAAACCTTTGGAAAGAATGGAGATGGAGATCCGGCGCCGGGACGGCGGCGCCTTTCAGGCCGCGGTCTCCGCCGCCAGGGTCCGGGATTCCCATGAAAACCGGTATTTTTACGAAGGAATGGTCCTCGACATCACCGCCGAAAAGAACCGTCGGTCCGAAGAGGAGGCCATCGCCGAAGAAAGGCGGCGCATCGCCCGGGAGATCCACGACGGCGTGGCCCAGGATCTGGCCTTCATCCGGCTGCGCACCGCCAAGTGGCGCCGGATGATCGAGGAGGACCCGGACCGGCTCAACGGCGAATTCGATCTGCTGCTGGATCTTCTGGGGAAAAACATCCGGGAGGTCCGGCGGTCGATTTTCGCCCTCCGTCCCGCGGACCTGGACGAGTTGGGCTTTTTCCCGGCCCTGGGACGGTTCCTCGAAGACTTCCAGGAACAGATGGAGATTCAGGTGCGCTTTACGGTGACGGGGTCCCGGGACGATCTTCCCATGTCGATGGAGCTGGGACTCTTTCGCATCCTCCAGGAATCCCTGAACAACATCGCCAAACATGCCGGGGCGGATATCGCCTGGGTCGCCCTCGATATCCTTCCTTCGGAAATCGTGTTGACCGTCGCGGACAACGGGTGCGGCTTCGGTTCAGATGCCGTGGGAGGCGGGGTCCACTTGGGGATTCAGCAGATGCGGGAGCGGATGCACCATTTCGGGGGCGCCTTTTTTCTGACCCACCGGGAGGGAGGCGGCGCCCAGGTTCAGGCGGTTTTCCCCTTAAAGAAGGAGTTGCGACGTGAGTGAGATCAAGGTGCTGATCGCCGACGACCACCGGCTCTTCCGGCTGGGGCTCCGCCAGGCCCTGGAGGATGCGCCGGGATTCACAGTGGCGGGAGAGGCGGAAAACGGCGAGGCCGCCGTCCGGATGGCGGCGGAACGGGGCCCGGAGGTGGTGCTGATGGACATCAACATGCCGTTGATGGATGGCGTGGCGGCGACCCGGCGGATCATGGCGGACACCCCGGCCTGCCGGGTGGTCATCCTCACCATGTACCGGAACGACCGGTATGTCTTTGAAGCGGTCAAGGCCGGGGCCCGGGGATACCTGCTCAAGGATATCGACGAACGGGACCTGGTGGAGAAGATCCGGGCTGTCCACCGGGGCGAGGTGATGATCAACCCCGCCATGGCCACCCTGCTGTTGGACGAATTCCGGCGGCTCAGCATCGCGCCCGAAGCGGAGAGGCCCCCCGTGGAGCGGCTCACGGAGGGCGAAATGAAGGTGCTGCGTCTGGTGGCCAAAGGGATGGAGAACCGGGAGATCGCCCGGGATCTCAACCTTTCCCAGCGGACCGTCACCAACCGCCTCTCGGAGATCTACCAGAAACTGTCCGTCAACAACCGGACCCAGGCCGCCCTGGAGGCCCTCCGGCGGGGATGGGCCTCCCTGGACGACGCCGGGTAACCCGTCTTCCCTCTTTTTGAAGACGAAAGTCCCCCCGGAATTCGGTACTTTTTACCCGAATGCCGGGGGGATTTTTTTATGGGCCTTTCCCTTTTTCATCTGGCGGCCGTCCGCGGCCATATGGACATTGAAGCCGAGCCCGCCCGGTTCCTCGACGCGATCCGGACCGTCGCCGGGGGCGGCACGGTTTTGAGTCCGCGCCTGGCGGCCCGGCTTCTGGATGCCGTCTCCATGAACCCGGCTGTTCGGACCGGAACCAAAATCCCGTAAAAATGCTTTAAGGAAGGGACGGCGGCTGCAATTCCTCTTTTTCCGAAGACGGCGCCGGTATCGAGGCCAGCGCCTCCGGGTAAATTTTGATGGGGGTGGTGACGGCCCGCTTTTCC
>JAABTM010000439.1 GCA_011389855.1 Desulfobacteraceae bacterium | reverse complement strand
CATCTTCTGACTTTGGGAAATTATATGCTCCCGTACTCAGGATGAAACTGTGTCCAGCGGATCGCTGAGTCTTTTTGTACGTTACGACGCAGGATGAAACCAAAGCGTCATCGAACTGGACATCATTGGCATCGAATCGGTGTATCCGAAGCAAAGTAACTTTTTCGGCTAAGTACTCTCGAAGCGCTTTCCCGTAGTTTGTATAGAGAAACTCGCTCGGAATCAGCCATGATGCGACGCCTTCGGATTTGAGCAGAAAATGAGATAATAGAACATAATAGATATAAAGCCCCGAAAGACCGCTGATCTCCATGTTGAGTCGAGACCGAACCCGCTCCTGCAAAACTCGTTTTTTTTCCTGTTCAATATGATGGTGACGAATATAGGGCGGATTGGTGATAATCAAATCGCATTGTTCTCGGGGTTCCGATTCAATGAATTGGAAAAAATCCTCATTGATTGCTTCCACTTTATAGTCGGCGAATAGATCCTTGAAAATTCTTACGTATGCATTGTCAATTTCTACGCCTTTAAAGGAAAAATCGGTTTTTCCCCGCCCAATGCAGGCTGAGATAAAAACGCCGCTGCCGCATGCGGGTTCGAACATAAAAAGATCTGAATCATCAGGGCAAATTGATGTGGTATATGACGTTATCTGACTGGCGAGCGAGAAGGGGGTGGAAAATTGTCCCAGTTGATTGCGCTCCAAGGCGGTTTTGGAAGCATCGACTGCTTTTTGACGGCGAAGTCGTTCCGCTTCGATTGCCAGAAAATCGCTTGAGTATGAGCCGCCATCTTCTCCCACGCGATCAGTGCCAGGAGAATGGCCAGGGTTCCCAAGGTAAAAATTGATTGGCGAACGCTCCGATGCGCTCCTTTTAATCATTTCCTCTCCGGCAGGTTCAACAGAAGGATCTTCAAGCCAGGGAAACAGATCGCGGTCCGCCATTTCTGAAAGAACATCGACAACCCTTGTCAGATGGGCGTCGAGTTCCGTTTCGGCCATTCTTGGAGGGATACGGGGAAGTTTGTCCCCGGAACCTTCCATCGAACCGATGAGATTTTTACTCGTGTAGGCCAAACCGACAAGTCGGTCCCGGGCGAGCGGCGGCGCGGTGGTCATGCGGAGCATTGAAAGAACGCCTGGATTTGACTTCAGAAGAGCAGGGGTAATTGATCTGAGATTGTTGGTGATCTTAAGCGCATTGGCGACGTCTTCCGTTTTAACTTCACGCTGTTGTCGATACGTGATGGGAGCGAATTTAAGGAACCAGTCGTTGTAAAAATCGATCGATTCAAGAGTATCTGCTTTCCATAGGTGCGGCTTGTCGGCGTTTGCTGGCATTATTTCACCAATCCGGTCATTTATCAATGGGAACGGATGATATGTCCAAGAGAATCACACCAAAGAAAACAAAGCGGTCGTCAATCTCTTCTCGTCGATCAACGGGGCGCTGTCCGGGGTGATGAGGCGGCAGTCGATGGTCTCGATGCCCATGTTTTTCAACTCGCCGTCGTCGATGCCGCCGGCATAGGCGCCGTTTTGGCGATCCACCATTACGAAATTGAGGGGATCGCCGGGCGATCCCGCATCTTCCGATTCCCGGCCCAGCCGGTCCACCAGCCGCCCGATCTGTTCCGACAGGGTCATTCCGTAGGTTTCCGGGTCGGGCGCGGTGTTGGGCACATAGACCTTGGCGCAGGGGTTGGCGCGGATGGCGCCGGCCATGCCCCGGGGCAGGAGATTGGCCATGAGGCTGGAGTAAAAGCTGCCGATGGGAAAGCAGATCAAATCCGCGCCGGCGATCAGATCCGCTATCTTGCCGTCGATGGTCACCCGTGCCGGCCGCGGTTCAGCCAACCGGTCGCTCAGATAGATCCGTCGAACCCGCGTGCCGATGGGGGCCGCCTCCTTGCCGGTCAGCAGGTGCTGGCCCACCACCACCTGGCCGTCCTCCAGTTCAGCCACCAGGTGGAAGTGGTCGTTGACGGCCGGTCGGACGATCCCCCGGGCCTGAACCAGCTTCGAGAAGATGTAGATGACCGAATTGAGGTGGCGGTCGTTGCCGAGATACCCGCCGGTGAGGATCAGATTGCCGATGCTGGCCTTTTTTAGATCGAACCGTTCCGGCATGTGCTTCCGGAACAGGCCCAAATGCTGGCGGCAGATCCGGTTCAGGGGGTCCGGGACCGCCGCCGTCAGGGGGTGTCCGCCGTCGATCATCCCCTCCAGCTCGTTCAGGAGGTCGGCCGGGTCGCCGTCCGCCGGGAACCGGTGGCTGAACAATCGGTAGACCTCGGGGTTGCCGTGGAGGTTCCGGTCGGCGAGGGCGAGGAGCCGGTTCCGGATGTCGCCGATGGCCGGCATGGAAAAGGCCTCCCGCAGGGTGGCCGTCGATCCGCCGGAGTCGAAAGGGGTGACGATGTGGATGGTGTTGTGGCTGTACCGGATGATCTGCGCGCAGGCCTTTTTCAGGGCGCCGCCCCCGGAGAAAAAGAGGATCTTGGGCCCCAGGTCCGGGCTCCGCCGGTAGAGGGCCAAACGGACCGGGTCGGGCATGGAGATGTGCTTGCTGATCCGGACTTTCATGATGGGTGGACCTTGTCCAGAATCTGGACCGGGTGAAGGACCGGCAGGTCGGTCATTTGATTAAATTGGATCCGGCAGCTCAGGCAGTCCGTCAGAAGCGTTTCCGGACCGATCTCCCGGATCTTGTCCATCAACGGGGTCCCCATTTTCATGGACGTATCATGGAATCCGGCCTTGAACCCCATGATGCCCGCGATGCCGCAGCAATAGAAGCTGCTCTCGATGGGGGTCGGATCGACGCCCGGCATCCGCCCCAGCAGATCGAGCCAGGGGCGGCCGATCTCCTGTTCCCGGAGGTGGCAGGGCGGGTAATAGGCCAGCTTTCCGGCGACCGGCGCGACGTCTAAACCGAGATTCCCCGCATCCGGAAGCCCCCGCAAATATTCTCCGAGATCGTAGGTGTTTTCCGCTACGGCGATCCGGGCCATGGGATCGATGGACGAAAAATAGCCCTCATCCCTGAGGATGCGGCCGTACATGGATGTTTTCAGGCGGATGAAGTCGTTTTCCGAAGATCCGGTCTTTCGGCCGTCCGCCGGAAGTTTGATGACGCCGGGTTCCGGCCCCACGGATTGCTGATAGGCCGCGGAATAATAGGCCCCCTCCTTGAGCACGGTCTTGAGCATGTACCCGCAGGTGGGGCAGGCGCAGAGGATGTCGTACCCGTTTCCGGCGAGCCGGGCGAGGCGGTGGATGTTGGATTCGGCGAAGTCCAGGGTCCGTTTCCGGTCTCCCTCCAGCAGGGTGGGCATGCCGCAGCACCCCTGGTCGGGAAAATAGACATCGATGCCGATTCTCTCCAGCACCCGGACGGCGGCTTTGGGCACGTCGGGGAAAAGATACCGGCCCGTGCATCCGGCGAAATACGCGACTTTCCGAGCGGCCGCTTTGGGTTCCGCATCCAGGTTCC
>JAABTM010000149.1 GCA_011389855.1 Desulfobacteraceae bacterium | reverse complement strand
GGGGCGGCGTCTGGGGATCTTCACCCGCCTCGGCGATATGGAGAGCCCCCGCCGCCGGGCCCGGGCCGAGAAGACCTGCGAAGATCTGGGCATCACGCCCGAAAACGCGGACGAGGTCATCGAAGAGCTGATGAAACGCTTTATTTAATTGTCGCCGATTCGGGCTTTTCCTTGACTTTCGCCGTTAAAATCACTAACAAGAAAAGATGAAACGACACCGCCCCCCGCCGACCCCGACGGGGGGTTTCAATTTTTATCCACCGGGTCGAGAGGACTGTTGAATGGCCAAGCAGAAATTGAAACAACACCACATCAACCGGGACTGGTGCAAGGGGTGCGGCATCTGCGTCCACTTCTGCCCCAAGAAGGTCCTGGAACTGGATGAAGAGGACAAGGCGGTGGCGGCCCGGCCCGAGGACTGCATCGCCTGTAAACTGTGTGAACTCAGATGTCCGGATCTGGCCATCGAGATCGAAACGGAGAGAAGCGAATAACGCTATGAACAATCAAGTCAAATTCGTTCAGGGGAACGAGGCGTGCGCGGAAGGGGCCCTCTATGCTGGGCTCGATTTTTTCGCGGGGTATCCCATCACGCCCTCCACTGAAATCGCGGAACGGATGTCCATCCAACTGCCGAAGATCGGGGGCAAATACCTCCAGATGGAGGACGAAATCGCCTCCCTGGCCGCCATCATCGGCGCCTCCCTGACAGGGCACAAGGTCATGACGGCCACCAGCGGCCCCGGCTTTTCGCTCATGCAGGAGGCCCTGGGCTTCGCCGTCATGGCTGAGATTCCCTGCGTCATCGTCAATGTCCAGCGGGGCGGGCCGTCCACCGGCAACCCCACCCACGTCTCCCAGGGGGACGTCAACCAGGCCCGATGGGGCACCCACGGGGACCACGCCATCGTGGCCCTCACCGCCTCCAACCACCAAGACGTCTTCCGGGTCACGGTGGAGGCCTTCAACATCGCCGAAACCTACCGGACGCCCGTGGTTCTTCTCTTCGATGAAGTCGTCGGCCACATGCGGGAAAAACTGACCATTCCCGAACCCGGCGAGATCCCCCTGGTGGAGCGTCTTAAAACCTCGGTCAGGGGTGGCGTGGATTACCATCCCTACCTGCCGCGGGAGGACGGCCGGCTGCCCATGTCCGACTTCGGCGGGGTCCACCGGTACAACGTCACCGGGCTCTTCCACGACATGTGGGGGTTTCCCACCGACAACCCGAAAATCGTCCAGGGACTGCTCCGGCACCTGGTGGACAAGATCGAGAACAACAGCCATAAGATCGCCATGTACAAGGAATACTACATGGAGGATGCCCGGCGCATTCTCATCTCCTACGGTTCGGCGGCCCGATCCGCCCTCCATGTGGTGGAGAACCGGCGGTCCAGGGGAGAGCGGCTCGGTCTTCTGGAACTCCAGACCCTGTGGCCCTTCCCCTATAACGTCGTCAAAGAACGGTGCAGCGGCGCCCGATCCGTCACAGTGGTCGAAATGAACAAAGGACAGATCGCGGACCAGGTCAAAGCGGCGGTGGACGACCCCGGAAAGGTCTTTCTGGCCAACCGCGTGGACGGGGTGCTCATCACCCCCACGGACATCCGGAACTTCCTCCGGGTGATTCAAGGAAGGGGGATTTAAAAATGGCGATTCGAGATTTTCTGAGGGAACGGTTTTTCCCCCACATGTGGTGTCCCGGATGCGGCCACGGCATCGTCCTCAACAACATGCTCCGGGCCATCCAGACCCTGGGGATGAGCAAAAACGAGATCGCCATGGTATCGGGCATCGGGTGTTCGTCCCGCATTTCAGGGTACGTAGATTTCCACACCCTCCACACCATCCACGGCCGGGCCCTGGCATTCGCCACCGGACTGAAGATGTCCATGCCCGAACTCAACGTCATCGTCCCCATGGGCGACGGCGACGCGCTTTCCATCGGCGGCAACCATTTCATCCACGCCTGCCGGCGCAACATCGCCATGACGGCCCTGGTGATGAACAACCGGATCTACGGCATGACCGGCGGGCAGTTTTCACCCCTTTCCGGATATGGGACCCTGGCCACCACCGCGCCCTATACCAACATCGACCACGGCTTCGACGTGGTGGACCTGGCCATATCGGCCGGCGCCACCTTCGTGGCCCGCACCACCACCTACCACGCCAAGCAAATGGCTGACATCATCCGGGAGGCCATCATCCACGACGGATTCTCCGTGGTGGAGATCATGACCCAGTGCCCCACCTATTTCGGCCGGAAAAACAAGCTCGGCGATGCGTCCAATATGATGGAGTGGATGAAAGACATCACCACGCCCGTGGGCTCCAAGGCCAAAGAAGAGAACCCGGATCTCATCGAGCGTGGGATCTTCGTCCAGAAGGAACTGCCGGAATATTGCAGCGAGTACAACAAGGTCATTGAACGGGCAATGAAAGGACGGTCGTGATGGAACGATGCAGAATGGTTTTTTCGGGGTCGGGGGGCCAGGGGGTCATCACCGCCGCCATCATTCTGGCGGAGGCGGCCGCGCTGCACGAGGGGCTGACGGCGCTTCAGTCCCAGGTCTACGGGGCCGAGGCCCGGGGCGGGGCCACCCGGACGGACGTCATTATCGCCGATTCCGAGATCTATTTCCCCAAGGTGAACCAGCCCAACGTCCTGGTCTGTCTCACCCAGGAGGCCTACACTAAGTTTTCGCCCATCATCCGGCCGGGCGGCCTGCTGATCACCGACACCCGCTACGTCAAAACCTTCAAAAAGGTGGACGCCCGGCAGCGGGAGTTGAACATGTACGAGACGGTCATGGAAAAGATCGGCAAGCCCATCGTCTTCAACATCTGTATGCTGGGCGCGGTGATCGCCCTGACGGAACTGGTTGGGGCCGATTCGATCATGAAGACCCTCGAAAACCGGATACCCGAAAGCTTCCTGGACATGAACCGGGAGGCTCTCGACCTGGGCGTGGAGATCGGCGCGGCCGCCAAAAGATGACGGGGCCGTGACGGTCCGGACATTTTCCAATGTCGTCGGCTTCGACGACGCCCCCTTTTCCCGCACCCACCGCGGCGATGTGACCGTGGTGGGCGCGGTGTTTTCAGGGGGGGGGGCCGGGTCCGAGCGGCGTCCTATTCAAAAATATGCTGATAAATATCGGATATGTAAATAATTCCGACCGGCTTGCTATCTTTCACGATGGGAAGCCGGCGATATTTGTTTTTGACCATCCGGTCCAAAATCACCATGATGTGCTCGTTTTCATTCGCGGCGACCACATGGAAGCTCATAACCTGCTTAACGGTTTTCGTTTTCAGCAGATCGACAGAATCATCGAGCCGGCCGGCCCAGGGCAAGACATCGGCGTCGATGCCGTGATTCAGGAAATCGGGACGAAGGTGGTAAAGAATATCGTACATGGTGATAACGCCCGCCAGTTGCCCATAGGCGTCCACGACCATGAGGCTCACGGATTTTTGGCCGGATTTGCGAACCTTGCCTTTTAGAATCAAAGAGATGGCTTGCTGGATGGGGGCATCTTCGTTGACGGTGTCAAAATCCGTAACCATGATGTCTCTGGCATATACTGTCATAAAAAAAGAACTCCGCTATGGCCCGCTTTTCATATCGGTCTGCGGGCTGTTGAAAAAAGAGAGGCCTCGCCTCCGGATCAGTCGTATGAATAGACCTTGTACTCCGTCGGGGCGCCCAGGATGGCGTCGATTTTACCCTCGATGGTTGCCCGCTCAAAATTGGCGAACCACCGGCGCCATTCTTCTATGGACCGCCATGTGCTGATGACCAGGAATTCAGACGGATCGGCGACGTTGCGCATGGTTTCTCCGGAAATGTATCCTGGCTGACGGAAGGCCAGAGTCCTGGCTTCATTGAGCAGGGGCACCAGTTGCGGCAATAGTTCAGCTTCTAGTCCACCGGTCAGGCGCGGCAGTTTTCGGATCATCAGCACGCGAATCGTCATCGGAACCTCCTGTTGACAAGTGTTGGCGATTGTTGCAAAAATTTAGAGTCGGATAGGCTCTTAGATATGAGGGCCGGCGCCGTTATCATATCAGGAGCGCTTTCAACGTCAGCAATACGCCCGCGGCCAGGGCCGATCCGATCAAGCCGGCGACATTCGGACCCATGGCGACCATCAGCAGCATGTTTTCAGGATCGGCCTCAACCCCCTGCTTCTGGCTGACCCGCGCCGCCATGGGCACGGCGGAAACGCCGGCGGAGCCGATCAATGGGTTGATCTTGGTTTTCGAAAACAGGTTCATCAGTTTGGCCATCAGGATTCCGGAAGCGGTGCCGATGCTGAAAGCGACGGCGCCGAGCAGCAGGATGCCCAGGGTCTCGACGTTCAGGAAGGTCAGGGCGGACAGGCGAGAGCCGACGCCCAGGCCGAGGAGGATGGTCACCGTATTGATGAGGGCGTTTTGCGAGGTCTGGACCAGGCGGTCCACCACGCCGCACTCCCGCATGAGGTTTCCGAACATGAAAAAGCCGATGAGCGGCGCGGCCGAAGGCAGCAGAAGCATGCAAAGCCCCATCACCATCAGCGGAAAAACGATTTTTTCGACCTTGCCCACATAGCGGAGCTGACCCATCCGGATTTTCCGCTCTTCGGGAGTGGTCAGGGCCCGCATGATAGGCGGTTGGATGATGGGAACCAGGGCCATATAGGAGTAGGCGGCCACGGCGATGGCGCCCAGCAGATCGGGGGAGAGCTTGCTCGCCAGGAAGATGGCGGTGGGACCGTCGGCCCCGCCGATGATGCCGATGGACGCGGCGTCGAATATATCGAAATGGATGGCGGGTACGACTTCCGAGATCACCAGGGCCCCGATCAGGGTGGTGAAGATGCCGAACTGGGCCGCGGCCCCCAGGAGGGCGGTTCTGGGATTGGCGATCAACGGGCCGAAGTCGGTCATGGCCCCGACGCCCATGAAAATCAGAAGCGGAAAGACGCCCGTCTTGATCCCGATCGCGTAGATGAAATAAAGGATTCCGCCCGGTTCGGTGATGCCGGAAAGGGGGATGTTGGCCAGAATGCAACCGAATCCCATGGGCACCAGCAGCAGGGGCTCGAACCCCTTGCGGATGGCCAGGAACAGCATCAGCAGGCCGACCCCGACCATGATCAGGCTGCCGATCCCGGCGGTCCAGCCGCCGACGGCCGGGAAAAGGTATCCGGCGATGCCGGTGGTCCGAAGAAATTCGGCCAGCATCCGCCCCATTGGCGGCATGATTTGGGGTCCGGCGACATCCCCGCCGGCCCGGGCCAGGGCGGGGACCAGAAGAATGGCGAGGGTCGCGAGCATTTTCAGCTTTTTCATGGCGATGCCTTCCGGTTCAGGTCAGGGTGGCCACGAGTTGTTCGGGTTTGACAACCTGCTTTTTCTCCACCTCGATGCTGGCCACCGTGCCGTCGGCCGGCGCCGCGATGGGGGTCTCCATCTTCATGGCCTCGAGGATCATCAGGGTATCGCCCCTCTGGACCTTGTCGCCGACCTCGGCGTAAATTTCGTAAACGATCCCCTGCAGGCTGGCCTTGACCGGAATGGTTTCCACCGGCTTTTTGGGGGGCTCGGTGGGTTTGACCGTCTTCACCTGGCCGGTGGCGGCTTCCACCGTGACCTGATACGCCTTGCCGTCCACCGTTACCGTGTAGTCGGCCGGACCGCTGTCGGCGGCGGGCCGGGGCGCGTGGGACGGCGCCCCGCTTTTTTCCGCCGGTTTTTCCTCACGGGCTTCCGGCGTCACCTTGCGCACATTGATGGTCTGATGGCCCTTCAGAAAGTCGAGCCCCTTGTTGCCGCCGTCGGTGGCCAGGGCCCCCACGATAAAGATGTTTTCTTCGGTGACGGGCAATCCCTCCCGTTTCAGGATTTCCTCTGCTTTGGGGATGCCGGGCTCCAGAACGTCCACGGGGTCGCCCGTGAAAACCGGTTTGCCGAGCTGCTTTTCCGCGATGGCGACGATCTCCGGGTCGGGAGGGACCGGGGTGCGGCCGAAATACCCGAGGACCATTTTGCCGTAGCCGTCGGTCATTTTTTTCCAGGGCCCCTGGGTCACGTTGGCGTAGGCCTGCTGAAAATAAAATTGCGACACCGGCGTCACCGACGTCCCGAAGCCCCCCCGGGAAACGCATTCGCTCATGGCTTCGATGACCTTGGGGTACAGCTCAAGGGTTCCGGTGTCCCGCATCATCATGGTGTTGGCGGTCAGCGCGCCCCCCGGCATGGGGGACAGGATTACCTCGGAGGAGACTTTCTGGGCTTCGGGCGGGAAAAAATAATCTTTCAGGCAATCCTGCAGCACATGGTTGGCCTTCAGGATTTCGGTCACATCGATATCCAGCATGTAATCGGTTCCTTTGAGGGCATGCCAGAGGGAGAGGATGTCCGGCTGGCACGTGCCCCCGGACAAGGGCGACCGGGCTACATCCACCCCGTCGCAACCGGCCTCGATGGCGGCCTTGTACTGGGTGACCCCCACCCCGGCGGTTTCATGGGTATGGGCCCATATCACCACGTCGTCGCCCAGAACTTTTCGCGCGGCCTTGATGGTGTCGTAAAACTTTTTCGGATTGCAGGTTCCCGAGGCGTCCTTGAAACAGACGGAATCGAAAGGCAGCCCGGAATCGAGGATTTCCTGGAGCGTCCGGATATAAAAAGGGGCGTCATGGGCGCCCGTGCAGCCGGGGGGCAGCTCCATCATGGAGACCACCACCTGATGGTGCAGCCCGGCATTGACGATGCACTGGCCTGAATAGATCAGATTCCGGACGTCGTTCAGCGCGTCGAAATTCCGGATGTGGGTCATGCCGTGTTTTTTGAACATGCGGGCGTGCAAATCGATCATGTCCCGGGGCTGGGCCGAAAGGGCCACCACATTGATCCCCCTCGCCAGGGTCTGAAGATTCACGTCGGGTCCGGCGGCCTCGCGGAAACGGTCCATCATATCGAAAGCGGATTCGCCGCAATACATGAAAATCGCCTGGAACCGGGCCCCGCCCCCGGCCTCCATGTGCGTGATGCCGGCGTGGACCCCGGCTTCAACGGCGGGAATGAAATCATCGGTCAACGCCCGGGCGCCGAAAACCGACTGGAACCCATCCCGAAGCGAGGTGTCCATAAACTGGATTTTTTTCATGACGATCCTTTACGATTTCCGAAGAGGGTTTCAATTCGATGCCGCATGTCTTTTCCCATGGATCAGCCCCGTGAACGGTGGGCGGCGATCGCGGCGCTGATGACGGCCGTCAACACTTCATCGTCCACCTCGGTGGGATCTTTTTTCCGATTCCGCGGATTGACCGACTTCATCGCTTCAAGCTCCCTCGCACTGCCGGAAGCCAGCAATCTTCTAAGAATGTCGATAAAAAGGATCAGCAGGAGTAAAAAGGAGATGACAACTCCCATCCCCAGAACAGTCAGCTTAAATCCGGCAGTGATCATGGAAAATCCTCATGGACATTATCCAAGTCGATAAAGGGCGGTGGTGGGGAGTTGCGTGATTGTTCCCGCACTGGGCTAAAGCTAAGATTTATAGAAAGCGAAAAAGGTTTTGTCAAACGATTTTATCCGGAGGCATGGATAAAATTATTCTCGACAAACCCCAAATCATCCTTATGGTGTAAGGTATCCCGATGCTTGGAGTCGTTTTTCTTTTGAGCGGTTTTCAATTCCCTTTACGGGTTTTTATCGTTTGGGAGGAGGCCCCTTTGGGTTGTTTCGGGTCGATGTATTTAAAAACAAGACAAGAAAGGAGAAATGATGGAAGCAGCAAAATCCGGAGACGCGGTAAAGGTACACTACACAGGCACCCTGGAAGACGGGACCCTGTTCGATTCGTCTGAAAAGCGGGGGGAACCCATAGAGTTCACCATCGGCGAAGGCCAGCTTCTCGGAAAGTTCGAAGAAGCGGTGGTGGGCATGACGCCGGGGGAGGAAAAAGAGGTCAAGATCGAGGCGGATGAAGGCTACGGCCCCCGCCGCGACGAGCTGGTGGGGAAAATCCCCGGTACCCAACTTCCCGAGGATCTGAGCCCGGAAGTCGGCATGCAGCTCCAGGTGCAGACCCCCGAGGGCCAGCCCATGGTGATCACCGTTGTCGGCGTCGGCGACGATCACATCGTGGTGGACGGCAACCATGTTCTGGCGGGGCAGGATCTCAACTTCGACATCAAGTTGATGGAGATCGCGTAAGCCGCGCCTCGGCCGCCAGGCGAGCGCCGCATGTATCGAGGGGAGAGGCGGGTCACCCGCCCTCCCCTTTTTTATGCCGAACCTTAATCGATCACCACCACCCTCCTCACATACGTCTTCCCCTTCCCCATATCATGAGACCGCTTCTCCAGTTTCAACCGGCCCTCGGCGAAGCGCTGGATGCACTCCGGGTAGAGTCGCCATTCCTGTTCCAGGCCCTTCCGTTTGACGTCGTCCAGCGCGTCGCTCTCTTCGATGGGGAAGCAGCGCTGGCCGATGATTGGGCCGCTGTCCTCGCCGTAATCGATGAAATGGACCGTGCAGCCGCCCACCTTGCACCCGTAGCGCCAGGTGTCGCCGTAGCCGTCCGTGCCGGGGAAGACCGGCAGCAGGGCCGGGTGGATGTTCATGATCCGGGGGCGTTCGGGATCGGTGTTGACCCGGTCGATAAAATACGGCGTCAGGTTCCGCATAAAGCCGGCCAGCAGCAGGAGATCGAAGTCGTATCCGGCCATCTTCTCCAGCAGGGCGGCTTCGGCGATGGCCCGGGATTTCAGAAACAGCGTGACTTTGGCGATGTCCGGTTCATCCCTGAAAAACGATTGCCTGTGGTGGATCTCTTCGAAGTCGAAATCCCCGGGGAGCAGTCCCCTGTCGGGGGACGTTTTAAACTCCTTTATAATCGAGGCGTAATCGACGGTGAACGTGGGGATCCGGTGTTTTTTCGCCCGCTGGAGCCCCTTGGCCCGGGGATTGTCCGTTCCCACGAAAACCATCCGGCCGGCGATCTTGCCGGATTCGCAGCCGTCGATGATGGCCTGGAGGTTGGTGCCGCCGCCCGAGATGAGCGCGCCGATCTGAATGGGGTCGGTCGATGCCGCCATGGTCCTTTCTCCTTTCTATAAGGGTGGGGCCGGGTCAATCGTCGCCGACGGCCACAGGCCACAGGTAGTAAAACCCCGGGCTGGATGAAAACCGCAGGGGGCCGGGGACCAGCCCGGACAGGGGGTGAGGGGCCGGACCTTCGGACCGGCTGTTGTAAAGGGTGTCGTCGGCGTATTCGTTGCGCCGGTAGACCACCACTCGGGCGTCGTCGCCCAGCCCGGCCAGGGACCGGGTACGGTCGATGGCGTCGGTCAGGTAGCCGATCTCGTCGATGAGGCCCAGGGCCAGGGCGTCCCCGGCCAGGTAGATCCGGGCGGAGGCGATGTCGTCGAGCTGGGCCGGCGTCGGATTCCGGTGTTTTTTGACCAGGTCGTAAAACCTTTGGGCGAGCCGGTTGACCAGATCCTGGAGCATCCGGTTTTCCGCCGGGCTCGCCTTCCGGAAGGGGGAGAGCATGTCCTTGTTCTTTCCGGATTTGTTCAGCCGCATTTCAAGACCGACCTTTTCCATGAATCCCGACACCCCCGGCCGCATGAAAATCACCCCCACCGAGCCGGTGACGCTGGTGGGGTGGGCCATGATCCGGTCGGCCGCCAGGGCGATGTAATACCCGCCCGAGGCCGCCAGGTTCATGAACACCGCCGCGACTTTATTGCCGGTTTCTTCCTTGTAGGTCATGATCTCGTGATAGAGCAGGTCGCTGGCGGTCACCGTTCCGCCGGGGGAGTCGATCTTGAGGAGCACCGCGCGGACGGCGTCGTCCTTTTTAGCCTTTTCCAACTGGGCCGTGATCCGCTGAACGGCGCTGGGCCGGGTCCGGACCCATCCCCGGTCGGGGGCGGCGGTCAGGCGTCCCTCCACGGGGATCACCAGGATTTTGTTTTTTCCTTCCCCTTCCAGGGTGAACTCCCGGAGGGGCGCGTCGCCGTCGGGAAAGACACGGATGAGCGGCCCGCCGCAGCCGGCCGCCAGAACCACCAGGGCCGGGATCAAAATGAGGATCAGGATGAACGGATGTCGCCATCGGATGGGTTTCATGGGATCGGGATCAGATCCTTTCCGGCTTTTCGTGAAACTGGAGGGCCGCGGCGGGATCATCGGTGATGACGCCGTCCGCCCCCAGACTTAGGAGCCGTTCGATTTCAATAGGGTCGTTGACGGTATAAGGGAACACCCGGAACCCGGCGCCGCGGAGCCGGTCCATCCCGGCCTTGTCCACGTTCCGGTGATCGGGATTGAGGGAAAAGGCGTCGAGACGGCGACACAGCGCGAGATCGTCCTCCGTGACGGGGTCGGCGGTGAGGACGCCTATACGGCATCGGGCGTCCAGCTCCCGGACCCGGATCAGGGCTTCGCGCTCGAAGCTGGAGACGAGGACCCGGCGGCGGGCGTCCCGTTCCGATATCAGCCGCGTCACCTGGCGTTCCACGGCGTCGGGCGGAAAATCCGGTTCAAAGGCGCCGCCTTTGATCTCGATGTTGATCCCAATATCCTCCCCCACCGCGTCGAAAACCTCCGCCAGGGTGGGAATCCGCTCGCCGGCAAACCGCGGATCGAACCAGGCCCCGGCGTCCAGCCGCTTCAGTTCCTCAAGAGCGAAGTCGGCCACCAACCCGTTTCCGTCGGTGGTCCGGTCCACCGTGTCGTCGTGGATAACCACCAACCGGCGGTCCCGGGTGAGGGTCACGTCCAGTTCCAGCGCGGGGGCGCCGGCGTCCTCCGCGGCCCTGAAGGCCGCCAGGGTGTTCTCCGGGTATTTGGCCCGAAAGCCCCGGTGGGCGATGATCAGCGGCTTCGATAAGAACGATTCCATTGTCGTCCCTTGCATCAATGTCCGGGTGAAAACCGGTGTTCATCCAGTTTTTGTTGCAACCAGACATTCACAAGAGTTTCAACCTTTATGCCTCGTATTTTGGCTTGTTCCTCAATCGATGAAAACAGGTCCAATTCAAGGGGAACGGCGCATGAGATCTCAAAATCGACGTCGTCCGCGCCGGTATCGAAATCCGTAAAATCATGGGTATCCCAAAATTTTCCGATTCTTTCTATCGAATCGGCTTTTGAAATGCTGCTTTTGTTATTTTCGACCATATGTTTTCCTTTCTTTCTTAGTCATATCACGGGCGCTAATAATGATCGCTGTGTTCGATGCCGGTTTGTATATGAAGAATACCGACAAATACCTTCCGCCGAGGGTCTGCCCAAAAGCGGCGTAAACATCTTCGCCCTTCCGGTGTCCTTTTTCGGCAAAACGAATGCGAGGTTTACAGATCATCATTTGCCGCACTTCTCGAGACGTCACATCGTGTTTCGATTCGATTTTTTCCTCGATGGTCGAGGGACAGACGATGAAATTGATTTTCATTTGAACACAAACGTCGATGACGGCTATTCGTTCATTTTGCAATCCTTGATCGAGCGCTATAAAATAGCGACTATCTTCGGTCATTCCATATCACGGCCAGATGGAAAAGCAACCGGAAACCTCATTTTGCCGGTTGTTTTGGCGCCCTCCCCTACCCCGGCCCCTCGACGACGACCCCGCCGTAGTTGGCCGGGTCCATGGCAAAAGCAGCGAAATTCTTCTCTCCGAGAAACCGGGAGAGGATCGCCCCCACCGCATCGGCCGTGTCTACCTGATACCGGCCCTTTTCGTCTTTTCCCGCCATGTCCCGCACCGTCCGGACCACCGCCTCCAACGCCTCCGGCGGGATTTCCACATTGACCCGGACGGTGATGGTCTCTTTGTCGCTGCTCATTGCTTCTTCTCCTCCCTGTTTATCCATTTATCCAGGGGTTGAAACCCCTGGCTATACGCCTTAGCCGCTCTGCGGCGTTAAGACAACTCCCCCTTAACCGCCTTCCCCAACTCCTCCATGGAATAGGGTTTTTTGATGTACCGGCCGGCGCCCAGGCGCTGGGCCTCCCGGACGCTGTCGGTTTCGGCGAA
>JAABTM010000438.1 GCA_011389855.1 Desulfobacteraceae bacterium | reverse complement strand
ACAGTTTTACAAATCAGATATCCGCGCCCATCTGGCGCAAAACGCCGGAACCCTGTCCCCCGAGGCCCTCGAACCCCTGATGCGCATGGAAATGGCCGAACCCCCGGCCAGCGACGATCCAGATGCCGGCGCGGCCCCAAGGATCGACATTCCGAACCTGGCGGAAATACTGGGCGACTGGGCCGCGCCGACGATGCCGGAAGAAGAAGACGACGGCGACCCGGCCTTCCGCCATCGGGAATGGGATTGCCGCATCGGGGACTACCTCGCCGATCATGTCCGGGTTCGGGAGCACCGTCTGGCCGACGCAGACCCCGGTTTTTACAGGGAAACCCTGGAGCGGTATCCGGGACCCGTCCGGCGGATTCGATACGCCTTCGAACGCCTCCGGCCCCAGGGACTGACCCTGTTGCGGCCGTGGGTGGAAGGGGATGATTTCGATTACCGGGCCCTCCTCGATTTCGCCGTGGACCGAAAAGCGGGCCGCACTCCTTCGGACCGGCTCTACATCAAGCGGGTCAAAGGACAACGGGACGTGGCGGTGCTGCTCCTGGTGGACCTGTCCCGATCCACAGCGAACCCCGCGGCCGGCGGCGACCTCAGCGTGCTGGACGTGGAAAAATCGGCCATTGTCTTGTTCTGCGAGGCCCTCCGGACCGTTGGGGACGCGTTCGCCGCGGCGGGGTTTTCCGGCACGGGGCGGCTCGGCGTGGATTATTACCGGATCAAGGACTTTGAAGAAGAATTAAGCGACGCCGCAAAAGGCCGCATCGCCGCCATGTCCCCCCGGCGGTCGACCCGAATGGGGGCCGCCATCCGCCACGCAACGGAGCGACTGGCGGCCGTCCCGGCGGCCGTCCGGATTTTGCTGGTGCTGGGGGACGGATTCCCCAACGACGTTGATTATAAACGGGATTACGCCATCGAAGACACCCGGAAGGCCATCCTGGAGGCCGGGTCCCGGCGCATCCACACCCGGGCCATCACCGTCAACATCGCCCAGGAAACAGGCCTCGACGACCTCTACGGGCCGCTCCACCACAACGTGATCTCCGACGTCCGGGAACTGCCGGACAAGCTGTTGCGGATTTATAGCGCGTTGACGCAAACCTGAGGGGGGAGGAGTTTAAAGGAGACCATGCCCATGCAACACCCATTGCCCGAATCCATCGGCGACCCGGACTTGCTCGTGGGTCGTGATAAAGAATTCAACCTGCTGGATCAATGGATTGGAAGAATTCCCAAACGGTTATCCAAATCCAGGGTTCTTCTGGGGCGGCGGAAAAGCGGGAAAACCGCCATTGTTCAGCGGATATTCAACCGCTTGTGGAGCGAAAACGGCCCGGTGATTCCGTTTTACATCCAAATTTCCGAGAAAAACATGTGGCTTGCGGATTTCGCCGTCGAGTTTTTTTGCCGGTTCGCCTCGCAATTCATCGCTTTTGAGACAAGAGACGCCTATCCCGTGAGAGCGCCGCTTGGCCTCAAACAGATAAAAGAATGGGCCGTGTCGAACAGCTCCCCGCTTTTGGCGACGGACGTGGACGCCATCTTCGAACACAAGGAGAGCGGAAGCCTGGACCTGTTGTGGGGGGTCGCGTCTTCCTGTCCGCACCGGCTGGCCTCGGCCTTCGATCGGCGGTTTCTGGTCATCATCGACGAATTCCAGAACACCGGGGAATACATTTACATGGATGAAAATCATCAATTCGTGGACAAAACCATCCCCGGCACCTGGCACGACCTGTCCGAATCCAAATACGCCCCCATACTGGTCACGGGGTCTTACGTCGGATGGCTCATCAACATCATCGACACCTACCTGGAAGCCGGCCGGCTGAAACGCAAATTCATCAACCCTTATCTGTCGCCGGAAAACGGGCTCATTTCGGTTTATAAATACGCGGAATGTTTCGACCAGTTCGTGTCCAACGAAGCCGCCCTGCAAATCAACCATCTGTGCGGGTCGGACCCGTTTTTCATTTCCTGCGTCATCCAGAGCGACTTCGACGGCAAGGACCTGACCACGGAAGACGGCGTGGTCAACGCGGTCCATCACGAAATCGCGGACCGGGAATCCGAGATGTCCATGACCTGGGGCGAGTACATCGAATTGTCCTTAAAGCGCATCAACACCGTCAATTCCAAGCACATCATGCTCCATTTGAGCAAACACGCGGACCGGGAGTGGACGCCCCGGGAATTGAAGCAAAAACTGGGACTCGACATCGATGAAAACGAGATCGATTACAAGGGCCTCACGGACGGGACCTTGGCGCTGATTCTTCGCCATCGGTTTGAAAAAGAGATCGCCACTTATCAACCCGATGTAAAACCGACGGACATGAAACAAAATTTTCATGAGGAAATTCAGCGTCTGAAGAAAGAATTAAGCCCAAAAAAAATAAAAGGAGACCCAAATGGACCCGCAAATCATTGAAGAGGGATTCCAGAAAGTGTGGCGAATGTTTCAGGAAACCGACCGGCAATTCAAGGAAACCGGCCAACGATTCCAGGAAACCGACCAACGATTCCAGGAAACCGACCAGCGATTCCAGGAAGCCGCCCAACGGTCCAAGGAAATCGACGACAAATTCGACAAATATTTCGGCAAAGTGAAGGAACTGGACCGAAACTGGGGCAAGCTGGTGGAGGCCCTGGTCAAGCCGTCCGTGGGCGAGCAGTTTCGGAAATGGGGCATTCCCGTCCACGGCTCCGGGCAGCGGGTGGAGGTCCACAAAGGCGGCGAGACCATGGAAATCGACATCTTGCTGAAAAACGAAGACGCGCTGATCGTCGTCGAGGTCAAGACCACTCTGACCGTGGCGGCGGTCAACGAACACATCGAAAAGCGCCTCAAGCCCTTCAAACGATTTTTCCCCGAATACCGGGACCGGACGGTTTACGGCGCGGCGGCCTACATCCATGTGGAGGAAAACGCCGACCGATACGCGTACAAAAACGGCCTGTTCGTCCTGACCTTCGCCGCCGGCGACATGGTGGAAATCCAAAACGACGACCGCTTCGAACCCCGGGTTTGGGGGGCGGAAACCTGATCCCCGTTTTACGAAAGGAGTCCCAATCCGTGAAACTTTTCGACGACATCTACGAATGGGAAGGATGGGGCGGCAAGATGAAGCTGGGCAGCGGCAAGTGCCGCCTCCGGATTTTCGATCTCAAAAAGGGCCGCCGAAAGGGCGTCTCCCTGCTCCACCCCTTCCTCGTCATCGCCTCCGACGTGCCGGACAGCAAGATGTCCGTCCGGAGCTGCATCAGCCACATCGCCACCTGCGTGGTCCGGGATTTCAACCTCGATCCCCACCGGACCGTCTGGGTCGAATATTATCCGGCCAAAACCTACGGAACCGAGGGCCAGCACAGCATCCCCGAAAAGTTTGAACGGGTGGACCTCGACTGGAACGACGATCTGGCCATGCACCCCGGCTGGCGGCCCCTGAAGCCGGAGATGCGCGAATTGGCCAGGGAACTGGTGGAGGAGACGCCTTAAG
>JAABTM010000148.1 GCA_011389855.1 Desulfobacteraceae bacterium | reverse complement strand
GGGGATGCCGCCGTGATCGAGATCGACCTTGAGGCATTCGACGATGGCGTGGCGGGCATTTTCCGTCTCTTCCGGACTCTTTTTATTAAATGGAATCATGGCCCGGAGCATGCCGTAGTGAACCCCTCGGTAATTGGTTACCCGGACCGACGGAGAAAGATTATGGTCGATGAGGATTTTCTTCCAGTCATTGTAAACCGGGGGCCACGCCTTCAGAGGGGTGAACGTTCCCGGCCAGGATATGCCGCCGCCCGCTTGCTTGGTATAGTTTTTGGTCGAGCCGACGATCTGGCTGGGCAGCTCCGTTCGCGCTTTGAGCGCCTCCTCGGGGTAAACGGTCTTTTGGAGCGAAGAGCCTTTTTCCTGCTCGGCCGCCACCACCATTTCCCAGATCTCTTCCCGGGCCTCCTTCTCCTTTTCGGTCCAGGAGAAGGTGGTGGCGAATGAGAACCATTCCGGCGCGTCATCCGGCTTTGGTTTATACGGATAGGGGATGGGAACCTGCGCGAGCCACCATGAAACGCCGGTCAAATCGTCGCAGATTTCGTAGTTGCCCAGATTGAACATGTAGGCGGACATGTCCTCGATGTTATCGGCGGAAACCGTGAACACCTTGAGAACCGGCGGGATCGGATGAACCCGGACGCCGATCTTGGTCACCACGCCCGATGTGCCGAGCCAGCCGGTGAACAATCCATCCATGCGGGGCAGGGGCAGACAACTGTGCCACGCATTCTCCTGGATGGCGCAGGACCCCACCCGCACCAGTTCGCCGGTGGGCAGGACCACCTCCATGCTGGTGATCTCCTCGCTGTTGAGGCCGTACCGGCCGCTGAGCCCCCCGATGCCGTGGCTGATGGCGTTGGAGGAAACCGATGCGGACGGCGGTCCCACCGGCCAGCTCCAGCGCAAATTGTGTTTGTAAAGCTCGGTGGCCAGTCGGGCGTGGGAAACCCCGGGCTCGATGACGGCGTAATGGGATTCCGTATCGATGTCGATGATCTTGTTCATCCGCTTGAGGTCGAGCAGGATTCCCCCCTGTTCCGGAATGCACAGCCCCCCGATGTTGGTGCCGGCCGTGTAGGGCACCACCGGGATCTTCTCCCGGTTGGCGAACTTCATGACCGCCTGGACCTGTTCCACGCTTTCGGGCATGACCACGTAGTCGGGGTTTTTTCTCGAAACGAAAGACAGGTCGTAGGAATACGCATACCGAATGTGCTTGGCGGCCGTCGCGCTTTTCTCACCGACAATCGATGCGAGTTCCTTCAACACATTTCCATCGACGTTTTCTTTTGGCATTTCTGTCACGTTTGCCTCCTTGGTGTGATGAATTGCTGGGTCTTATGAAAAGGCGGCCTATAGACCGGCGTTAGTTCTTTTTAGAAGAAGACGCGCACAGGTTTTTCGGGTCGCAGAAAGCAGTGAGTCCGTCCCCCACCTCCTTCACATGCCGGAGCATCTCCCCGGCCGCTTTTTCCGGATCGCGGGAACAGAGGGCGTCGAAGATTCTCATGTGCGCGTGATACACCATAAGGGAGAAGTCGTAATCGGGTTCGATCAGCTTTTTGATATTGACCAGCGCGCTTTGCATGGAATCGATGACGAGGTGGATCAGGCTGTTGTCGGTCATGTCGGCGATCCGGCGATGGAAGTCGATATCCAGCTCATAGGAGAAGGAGCCGCTATCCAGTTCCATCTTGCTCTCCTTTAAATTGTCCTCGATGTCGGCAAGCTGCTCATCCGTGGCCTGGACGGCCGCCAGCCGCGATATGGCCGGCTCCAGAATGATGCGGAGCTGAGTGAATTCCCTGATGGAGGGGTTTTGGAAAAAGATATAGTTGACGATGTTGTTCCGGGCGGTTTCCAGATCGACTTCGCAAATGAAGGCGCCGCCGGAAACCCCCTGCCTCACTTCCAGCAGGCCCAACGCCTCCAGTGCCCGAAACGCTTCTCGCAATGAGGCTTTGCTGACGCCGAAATTTTCCGCAAGCTCTTTTTCCGGCGGAAGCCGGTGGCCGGGTTGAAGGTCCCCTTTGAGAATCGCCTGCCGGATCTGCTGGACGATGTTCTGGGAGATTCGATTGAATTTGGCTGTTTTAAACATGATTGGAAAGGTCCGTTTCCGTTTTCATTGGCCTCAATTGCCACATACGCCGAATGGTGTCAAGAAAAAATTATAAACATTAAAACATCAGATGTTTTAATATTTTCATATTGACATTCAAATTTGCGTCGGCTATAGGCTCTGCCAGCGATCCGCAAGAGTTTTCCCGCCGGGTGGCGGTTGATATCCAATTCGTTTCATGGATCAATATGGAAAGGAATTTGCCATGGGAATCAAGATCGACGCGCTCAAATGCACCAATTGCATGGCCTGCGAAATGGCGTGCGGCTATCACAGGGATGATGGATTCGCCTTCCTCTCGGCTTGCATCGTGCCGTACCGGGCGCGGGAGAAGAAGGATTATTTCGGCGTCCTTTTAAAAGAGGAAGACAGCCTGGTGGTGGCCAGACCCGAAGGAACTGAAATCAATCGCATCGGGGAAGAAGCCGATCCCGACAAAGAGGCCGACGCATCGGCCAAACCGATGCTGCTGAGAGAAGCCTGCGACCTGTGCGAAGACATGAAATACGGGCCGATGTGCGTCAAGATCTGCCCCGTTGACGCCATCAGCGTGGCGGAATAGGAGGATGCCGACAATGGAATATCTATCGAACGATAAAATACTCGTGGTAGACCTCGCCAAGGGAGACGTCGAAGAAGAAGAACTGAGCGAAGAACTGGTGGCCGAGCGCATCGGCGGCGCCGGCGTCAACGCGCGCCTCTATAAAGAATACGCCGACGACGATCCCATCGTCCTGGGGGTCGGGCTCCTCACCGGCTCGATGTACCCGGCTTCGGCGGCCAGCGTCCTTACCGCCAAGAGCCCGGTCACCGGAAAACTCTGCCACTGCCCGGTGACGCTGAAGGTCGGCATCGAGATCAAATACGCGGGATTCGACTACATCGTGATCAAGGGACGTTCCGACAAACCGGTCTATCTGTGGATCCACGACGGGGTCGCCGACATCGCCGACGCCGCCGATGTCTGGGGCAAGGACGTGTGGGAAACCACGGACGCCTGGCGGAAGGGGGTGGGCGACGACCTCCTGCAGACCATGGTCATTGGACCGGCCGGGGAAAAAGGCCTCGATTGCGCCCAGGTCTGCTACAACTACTGGACCGGTCCGGATCGGTTCGGCATCGGGAAACTGTTCGGGCAACGAAATCTGAAAGGCATGGCCTTCCGGGGCATGGGCCTTCTGGAGGCCGCGGAGCCGGAAGATTTCGTCGATGAGGCGTTTGAGCTTCTGGAAGCCGTCAAGGGCAACGCCTTCATGTCGAAAAAGGGGCTCGGCCCCATCTGCGCGGCCCTGGGCGAGGCCGACGCCGAGGAATGGCTGTCTCCGGTGGTCCACCGCCACAGCGCCGATTACTTCACCCCCTACGCCACCAACACCTTTGCGTTTATCGACGAAGATCCCGCCGCGGTGACCGAAACCGCGAAACCGGAGCCCGGCGTGCTCATCTCCGACATTCCGGCGCTGTTGGCTTTCAAAAAACTGGGACTCTCCGCCCTGGATGCCGCCAAGGCGATGCAGGCCTGCGCCCGGCAAGGGGTCGATCCCATGGCGGCGGCAACCGCCGGCGAGAAAGGGGGCAAGACATCCATTGACGACATCCTGTCCCAGGTAGCCGCAACCACGGAACCCGCCGCCATGGAAGGAAACGGCGTCTTCAGCCCCTGGTGCCCCCGAAAGCCCATCTTCGGCGATTTCGGAGCATCGGATACGGACGCCTGGTGGGAACGCCGGCAGGCCGTGGCCGCCATTTTCGGCATCCAGCCCGTCTTCGCCGTCATGTGTCCCCAATTGACCGAAGAAAGCATGATTTCCCTGTCCAATATCGGCGGAGAGCTGGAGCTGGACCAGGAAACCTTGGACACGGTGATCGGGGACATCGCCGGATAGGCGCCGATCCAACCTCAGACAATCGGCAGGGCCGAAACCGTTTGCGTCCCTGCCTTCGGACACCTTCTTGCTTGATGGAAAACCGCCCATTCATCGGTCCCAGTCTCGGCATCTACACCGGGACCGGGGCCTCCCACTCCTGGCTCTGGTTCGTCGATCTCTTTGAAAAGGCCGGATTTTTCGATCTGACCTTTTTGGATGAAATCGACGTGCGAAGGGGCGGCTTGGACGGACTGGATGGATTTGCCACGGCCGGCGGCGACACCTTTGCCTTGGCGGAGGCGCTTGGTCCGCGGGGCGCCGAACAATTGGCCCGATTCGTAGAAAACGGCGGCATCTATCTCGGCTCCTGCGCCGGCGCTTATCTCCCCATGCGATCCTCCAAGATTCCCCTGGACCAATTCAACTTCGTGGACGTCAGGATCACCAACCTGACGTCCGCCCTGCCGACGCCCCAGCGAATGGCCGGCAAATTCTGCACCGCCTACGGATGCCGCTTCGTCTTTCATCCGGTGAGGGAAACGGTGACCCTGGTGATCGACGGAAAATCCCCGGCCGCCGGTTCCCTGATCGACGCCCCGCTCTACGGCGGACCCGGCATGATCGCCGCAGGCGACGCTCAGGTTCTGGCGAATTACCAGGGATTTACAGACAAAACCCTTTTTTTGACGGACCGTCGGCTGGCTGAAAAAACCCTCATCGGAACAGCCGCCGCCGTGCGCCAGGAAAAAGGCCGGGGGGTTTTTTATCTTTTCGGCCCCCATTTCGAACACCCCCGGTACCCAGAGGCCAACCGGTTTTTGCTGGACGCCATTAAAGAAGAGATGGACCGAAAGCCCGTTGGAACGGAAAAGCCGACTTTCTGGCGTCGAAACGCCCGGCCGTCGAAGGCCGGCAAAGCATTGGTCAGGGATGTGAAACGGGAATTGAGCAACGCCCGGATCGTGGCGGCGGGCCTGGAAATGCTGCCGCTACAGTGGCGAATCGGAGAAAAGATCTATGAACCGACTAAAATCCGCGTGTTTCTGGACAGCCTGTGGCGTCGGATCCGGCCTTTGGAAAAAGCGGATCACGTGCATTTCACGCCCGGATGCGATGCAAAAATGCTGCGCCTGGCCCTTGAAATCACCGAAACCATCCGAACCATGAAGCATCGAATTGACGAAAACCTGGATGCGACCCCCCAAGCCAAAGAACTCTTTCATCGGCTGCAGGGCCTTTCCAAGGCATTTTTGCAGCTCTATTTCGACACCCGGGCGGCCGAAGCGATGAGCGACTTTGCTTCTTTCACACCGATACCAGGAGAGTTAAATTGAAACACAGCGTCTTTCCACTTAACCGATGGACCACGCCGGCGATCATCCGTCGGGCGCTCCCGGCGATGGGGCTGCTGGTCCTCCTCCAGCTCGCGTCCATCGGCGCGGCCCGCGGCGACACCGACTGGGACAAACCATTTCCGGCCTTCGAATCCAACTGGTTCGTCGACATGAGCCGATTTTCCGAGGGGGCGCATACGGGTCTTGACTGCGGGGAATGTCACGTTGACATGGTGGAAGGGACTCAGAAGCACCCCGACCCGGAAGCCCCCGGCTACCTGAAAACCGATGTCAAAGAGCGGTTCGACTACGGCCGGTGCAAGCGGTGTCATCTGAAAGCCCACGAGCGGAGCCTTGAAGGCGCCCATGCCGAGGCCATGAAACAGCAGCAGCAGCGCAAGGCCGATCAAACGGAGGCCGCTCAGAAAGATGACGCCCCCTATCCCGCCCCGACCTGCGGCCACTGTCATTCCGCCCACTACGACCGCTCCCAGCGATCCCGGGTGGAAGTGGGCCGGGCGATGATCGAAACCTGCGGCGCCTGTCACCCGGTGGAAAAGGCGACTTACCTGGAAAACTATCACGGCCGGGCCGCGGTGGACCTGGGCCGCGCCGAAGCGGCCTATTGCACCGACTGCCACGGCGCCCATGCCTGCGTTTCCCTGAAAAAAGAAGCGGAAACCGCGCTTTCAGCCTGCCGGCGGTGCCACCCCGATGCGGGCAAGAATTTCGCCGACATCGTCATCCACTACAGCACCCAGCGGCTGGCGGACGACGACCATCCCAAACGGCCGGCCATCCTGCGGATCTATTTGGCCGGTCTCGTCTCCCTGGCCTTTGTCTCGATCCTGTTGATCGGGTTTTACAGCCATTCCTTTCTGCTGATGCTCAGAAAGATCCACGACAAACTGAGGAGACCCGAATGATGGAAAACAGCCCTATCGAAAACGATGCCGTCCGACGGTTCAGCGTATTCCATCGGTTCCTGCACATCTTCGTTATGATCAGCTTCACCTTCCTGGCGGTGACCGGTTTTTCGTTGTCTTTCAGCGACCAGGGATGGGCGGGGCTCGTCGTGAGCATGCTGGGCGGGGCGGAAAGCGCCGCCGGCTTTCATCGGTTCTGCGCCGCGCTCTTTTACCTGGTGGTGGTTTCTCACCTGATCTGGCTGGGGTATTTCAAGGTCGTCCTGAAGGGTCGGTGGACCGGCCCCCACACCATGATTCCCAATTCGACGGACTGGGAAAATATCCTCCAGAACTTCCGGTACATCTTCGGGAAAGGGAAGCCGCCCCTGTTCAACCGGTTCAGCTACCTGGAAAAGATCGATTACTGGGCGGTGCTGCTGGGGATGCAGAGCATGGGCGTCACCGGATTGTTGATGTGGCATCCGGAGGCGTTTTCCGCCGTCTTGCCGGGGTATGCCATCAACATCGCCAACGAATTCCATTTCCACGAAGCGATTCTGGCCGTGGGATACATCGGCGTGGTTCACATGACATCCACCCATTTGACCCCTGAAGCGTTCCCCCTGGAAAAATCGATCTTCAACGGCCGCATCGCCCGGCGACGGCTGAAGGCGGAACATCCCGGGGAATGGAAAGACCGGTACGCCCCGACCGCGCCGTCGGAGGGGACGACCGATCCGGCTGACGCGGCATCGTGACGGAAAGGGAAAAAAACCGATGAAAACCAAAGTGATCGTTCCAGCCGCGCTGGGCGCGGCCTTCCTCCTGATGGGGGTTCTCCTGTTAACGAAATCGGAAGCCCCCTCCCCCGCCGGCGCCGTTTCCCAGCCCGAGCCCGCCGTCGTCGCCGTTGCGGCGCCGGAACCGATGGAAGCGCCGGCCCCGGTGGAACTGCCGGCCTCGACAGCGGAAAAGCCGGAAAGGGCCTGCCTCGATTGCCACAGGTACGCCAACATCAACACCAACGAAGGGGTCCTGGCGGCCAACGGCATGTGCAATGAATGCCATGCCGACCCGGCCTGCGACCGGACCATCAACGGCCATAAAGCGTCCCTCCACGTGACCCCGGAAGAGTTGGGCAAATACCCCCATGAATTCGTGGCCTGCGTTCAATGTCATGCCGATGTGGCCCGATCGCCCCACCAGAGCGACGCCGGGGCCCAGTGCCGGACCTGCCATTCGGTTCACGGTGAAAAGACGGCCCATGCCCCCCACCTGCGGGTTGACTGCCAGGCCTGCCACCGCCGGTCCGAAATGGTCCGTCTCGACAAAACGGATCATCGGGTGAAACTGGCCGGCGTCGACGCCGACGGCAAGCCGGTGGATCTGACGGACCATCGCCTGGCCGAGGCGGATTCGGAAGACAATTGCCGCAAATGCCACAGGGCCGACAATGAAGTGGGCGCCCCCGCCGCCATCCTGCCCGCCAAATCGGCCCTGTGCATCCTGTGCCACCCGGCGCCCCTGGCCTTCGGTCATCCCATCTTCGCCCTGGCCATCCTGATCGGCGTCGCCGGGGTCTTCTTGACCCTTCGCTTCTGGCTCCAGGGAAGCGTGGAAGGGGAAGAGCGGTCCATGCACCGGAAAATCGACCTGGGCGCCGAGGCCGTTTGGCGAACCGTGTTTTCGCGGAAATTCTTTTCCATGCTGAGGGTGCTGTTTCTGGACATCCTGCTCCAGCGGCGGATTCTGAAAGAAAGCGTGGCCCGGTGGTCCGTCCATTCGCTCATCTATACGGCGATCCTGGCCCGCTTCGCCCTGAGTCTTCTGGCCGGAATCCGCTTCTGGTTCGATCCGGAAAATCCCATGGCCCTGGCGCTGATGGATAAAAACCATGGATTCACCGGTTTCATCCATGATCTTTTGGGGCTCTTTATCCTGGCGGGGATCGTTTGGGTGGTGATCCGTCGATACGTGGTCAAACCGGAGCATGTGGTTACGGAGATCGCGGACAATGTCGCCGTGGCCCTCATCGGCCTTCTGGTGGTTTTCGGATTCATCGCCGAGGGCGTGCGGATCACCGTGTCGCAAATTCCCCCGGAACTGGGCATCCATTCCTTTATCGGGTATTTTCTGTCGCAGTTGTTTTCCCTGTCCGACTGGAACTGGCAGCGAGTTTATCCCTGGTTGTGGTGGATCCATGCGCTGCTCGGCGCGGCGTTCGTGGCCTATTTGCCATTCGGCAAAATGCGCCATATGTTTAACACGCCCCTGACCTATCTCATCGAGGACGTCAGCGGGGTAAAACGGGAAAAGCGGGTGTGATCGCAAAAATGGCGACAATGAAAAGCAAGGACGCGTCCGGGGGATCTCCAAAAGCAATGATCGAAATCATCGCCAAGCAGAAAGGGTGCATGTTGTGCGATCTCGCGATCGGGATATTGGAGGAAATCGCCCCCCAATTCGAAAAGGGATCTCTCCAGTGGAAGGTAGTCGATGTCGGTTCCAGGGAAGGCGTGATGCGGCACGCTGAACTCGGGGCCATTTGCAAACGCATGCCCCCTGTTCCATCCATTGTGATGAACGAGCGGATCGCCTTCGACGCCATTCCGGACATGGAATCGCTTTCGGAAGCCGTCCGGGAGACCCTGCAAGCCCATCGGGAATGAAATTCTGCGGCTAACCGCTCAGAGGACAGAGGACAGAGGACAGAGGACAGAAAATCATGCCATCACAAATCGTCACGGAAGATCTTAAAAAAATCGAAGAGGGCATTCGCGGCAAATATAAGCAAGTGGCCAAGAGTCCTGAAGGTCAATTCAAATACCCGACAGGCAAAAAAGGTCTCGAAACGCTCAATTATGACAGAACGGTGATCGAAAACCTGCCGGACGCCGTCGCGTCTTCCTACTGCGGCGTGGGAAATCCGTTTTCCGCGACGAATATCAATGAAGGGGATCAGGTTCTGGATGTCGGCTGCGGCGCGGGAGTGGACGCCATCATCGCTTCCATGATGACAGGTCCGACCGGACATGTGGTGGGGATTGACATTGTGCCGGAAATGATCGGGACGGCCGAATCCAATTTGAAGATGACCGATCGGAAAAACGTCGCGTTTCAAAAAACGTCCGGCGAAGACCTGCCTTTTCCCGAAACGACGTTCGACATTGTTATTTCCAACGGGGTGATCAATTTAATCCCCGACAAAGAACGCGCCTTGAGTGAAATCTTCAGGGTCTTAAAACCCGGCGGCCGGCTGGCGGCGGCCGATCAGGCGGCGTCGGGCGGCATTCAAAAAGATTTAAAAGCGCGGCTATCCAATTGGTTTCAATGAGAGGGCGGGGCCATACCGGGAAAGGATTTCCTGGCTCTGCTGCAAAAAGTCGGTTTTGAGAATGCTGAAATTGTCGAAGAAACCGGGTTTAACAGCTCCCCTAAGACCAAAGGCGTTTTGTTCAGCGCCACAAAACCCGCATCACCGTCGGTTTAACCAAAACCCCTTGATGACGCAAAGGGTCTGAAAACCAAAAATAAATAGGTTCGCAATCCTATAGTAGCGTCGGGAAACCGACGATTCCGATCTGAAAGGTGACTGACCGATGTCCAATAAAGACGCAATGGTCCACGAAACCCCGGAAGAAACGAAAAAAGCGCCCGTCGAGGAAACGGCCGGTGAGACCACGCCTCCGGTGCGGGAAATCCCCCTCCACAGCCTGGATATGAGACGGCTCATCGCCCTCGACGCCTGCACCCGGTGCGGCGAGTGCCTTCTATGGTGCCCGGTCTACGACCAGGATCAGAAAGAGGCGATCATCCCCCGACGAAAGGTCATCGATTTCCTCAGAATCGCCCGGAATCAGCACGGCGTGATCGCCAAACTGATGCGGTCGGATCGGGTGAATCCGAGGTTGAAAGAGATCCTGGGCCGGATGATGGGTTACAGGGAGATCGGCAATGAAGAGATCGCCGATTTCGTCAAGAACCTGTATGAATGCTCCACCTGCGGCCAATGCGAGGTGGTCTGCCCGGCGCACATCGATACCGTCAATTTATGGGAAGACCTGCGCCGCCTCATTGTCGAAGCGGAATACGGGCCCCTGGAAAGCCAAAAAGCCCTGGAGAAGAGCGTCAAGGCATTCGACAATCCCTGGCAGCAACCCCGTGCCGGGCGGACCAAATGGGCGCGGCGGGCGAAAAAGGACGGGCTGATCCAGTCGGAGCCCCGGGAGATCCAAAAGACCGGCGGAAAGGTGCTTCTTTTCTTTGGCTGCACCGCCTCATACGACGTCAACGTGAAGCAGGTGGCCATCAACACCATCAACATTCTGGAAGCGCTGGACATCGATTACGGTGTTCTGGGAAAAGATGAAAAATGCTGCGGCAGCGTTCTGCTGCGTATGGGGGACCCGGCCCATGAGCGCCTTTTCCGGGAAAACATCGAACAGTTCAACGACCTGGGCATCGAGACCCTGATCAGTTCCTGCTCCGGCTGTTTCAAGACCATCATGCAGGATTATCCCAAGGTGGGGAACCTCAATTTCGAGGTGCTCCATACAGTGGAATACCTGACCCGGATGTTGAAACGCGGGCAGCTCCATTTTCCCCACCCCGTCAACCGACGGGTGACCTACCATGATCCCTGCCATCTGGGACGGGCCACCGGCGGATTCGACGCCCCCCGGGAAATCATGGCGGCGATTCCGGGCCTCGAACTGGTGGAGATGCCGCGAAACCGCGAGTATTCAAGATGCTGCGGCGCGGGCGGCGGGCTCAAGGCGGGGTATCCGGACATCCAGAACCGGATGGCCCAGCGGCGGGTCCAGGAGGCCGAAGAGACGGGCGCCGAGGCCCTGGTGTCGTGCTGTCCTTTCTGCTTCCAGGGGCTCAACGTGGGGATCTCGGCCCGGCAGTCCACCCTCGCGATGAAAGACATGAGCAGTCTCGTGGCGGAGTCGCTGTTGGGCTACGACGTTTTCGAACGGGCCGCGGCGGAGGCGGCGGAAAAAGCGGAGCGGAAAGTTAGGGAGAAAGAACAAAAAGCGGCGGAAAAGGCGGCTCAAAAGGCCGAGAAGGCGGAAGCCGTTACAGGGTGAGATCATCCAAAGGGCTGGTCACGCCGTGGCCGCCCTGTTCATACTGCCATTGCCGCTTCTTCCCGCGTCATTACAACCGGCAAATTTTGTCGCCTTTTGGCGTGCGTCGCGTTGATTTTCTGGTCAGGGTCTTTTTTCAGCACTTTCCGGTACAAATCTTCCCCATTTTCAAAATCAGCGCGGCTTTTCATCTGGTGGAACTTGATGAACCGGCCGATCCAATCACAATAGGACTTCTCCGTATGGATCGAATAGTGATGAAGCCGCATATAATCGCGGACTTCATCCATGATCTTGCGCTTTTTTTCTCTTGACATGGTCTTGTGGCTTCTATATATTTGAACAAAGTGTTATATCTTGCACCAAATCCCCTGTTTTCTCTGTACAGGAGGGAGAATGTGTTGTCAACATAAATTTTGCCCTGATAATAGGTCAATCAAAGGATTATCAGGGCAATTTGCCCTGATAACAGGTCGCATTTGGCGTTATCAAGTCAAATTTGCCCTGATAATAGAGAAAAACAGGGATTATCGGGGCAATTTTTGCCTTGATAACAAGGGGTGCATTCCAATAAAGTAGGTCACGAAATGGAAAATCCCTCTAAAGAATTTGCCATATTTTTCAGCGTGTTCCATCTACCTGCTTTAAAGTATGCACGCAAAAACAAGATTGCCTCCGCATTTTTGTCTTTCCAAAATATGCCTGGCCCCTTGAGACGAAGATTAACAACTCTTCGCACCGCGCTTTCGATTGCGCCACTGCCAAGAGGCAAAC
>JAABTM010000437.1 GCA_011389855.1 Desulfobacteraceae bacterium | reverse complement strand
CCCTCAAGGAAAAGGAATTCGTCGAGGCGTCCCGGGCCATCGGCACGTCGCACCCCGTGATCATCGTCCGGCACATTCTGCCCAACGTCATTTCCCCGCTGCTCATCCTGGCCACCCTCCGGGTCGCCAACATCATCATCTGGGAAAGCGGCCTGTCCTTTCTCGGCATGGGCACGCCGCCTCCCATGCCCACCTGGGGCCGGATGCTGGCCGAAGGCCGCATCTACATCACCGACGCCTGGTGGCTGGTCTGCCTGCCGGGCATCGCCATCATGGTGACGATCCTGTCGACGAATCTGCTGGGGGATGGGTTGCGGGACGCGCTGGATCCGCGGTTGCGGAACCTGTAAAAGCCCCTCGGCAAATGCATTGCGATTCACCCCATAAAGCCAATTCAAAGGAACCCAAATGAAAGCACTCCTGCTGGGCCTCGGTCTCCAGGGAAAGGCCGTCGTGGACGACCTGGAGAAGAGCCCCATCATCACCGACATCCTGGCCGCCGACGTGAACGTCGAGGCGGCGTCCCGTTATCTGACAGAAAGAAAATGCCGCAAATCCCGAGCCATCGCCCTGGACGCCGCCGATCCGGACGCCCTGAACCGCCTCGCGGCCGGGTCCGGCGCGGACATCGTCATCTCCATGCTGCCGCCGGAACTCGGCTATCCCTCGGCCCGGGCGGCCCTGGCCGCCGGCATCCCTTATGTGAGCAGCAATTATCCCGGCCAGGTGGCCGAACTGGACGCCGAGGCCCGGCAAAAAGGCGTGACGATACTGCCCGAAATGGGCATGGACCCGGGCATTGATCTCCTGCTGGGCCGGATGGCCGTGGACGCCCTGGACGAGGTCCACGGCCTTTATTCCTACGGCGCCGGCATCCCCGAACCGGCCTGCGCCGACGCCAACCCATTACGCTACAAGATCACCTGGACCCTGGAGGGCGTGCTCAAGGCCTACATGCGGCCGGCCCGGTATCTGAAAAATGGACAAACCCATGAGATCCAGTCAGGACAAATCTTCCGCGAGCCCAACATCCACATCCTGGAAGTCGACGACATGGGCCCCATGGAGGCCTATTACAACGGCGACGCGGCCCACTATATCGACATCTTCGGCATCGGGGAGACTGTGCAAGACATGGGTCGGTTCGCCTTCCGGTGGCCGGGCCACTGCCGCTTCTGGTCAACCATGACGGACTTGGGATTTCTGGAGGAAGCGCCGACCGGAAACACACCCATCTCCCCCCGCCGGTTTCTCGTCGATCACCTCACGCCCCGGCTCCAATTCGAGCCCAACGAGCGGGACATGGTCATCGTCCGCATCGAAGCCTGGGGGATAAAAGACGGCAAAAAGCGAAAAGTAGTCGCTCAACTCATCGACTACCGGGACCTGTCCACCGGCCTCTTCGCCATGAACCGGACCGTGGGCTACACCGCCAGCATCGCGGCCCGGATGATCCTGGAAGGAAAAATCGACCGGCCCGGCGTCCTCTCTCCGGCCCGGGACATCCCGCCGAAACCGATCATGGATGCCCTGAAGGCGTGCAACATGGACGTCCGCTTTACGGTCGAAGCCCAATGACCCGCGCCGTCCACCTCCTGGCGGAGTTTATTCAAAACATCCGGGCCGACCACCTGCCCGCATCGGCCATTATCGCGGCCAAACAATGCCTGCTGGACCTTTCCGGCGCGGCCGTCGCCGGATACGATGCCGTCTCGACCACCGCCCTACGCAAACTCGCCCGAAGGCGTCACGCGCCGGGGGCGGCGACCCTCTGGTTCGACGGGACGAAAACCGGCGGCCTTTGCGCCGCGGGCGCCGCCCTGGCCAACAGCGGAGCGGCCAGCGCCCTCGACCTGGACGACGGCCACCGGGCCGCCGCCGGGCATCCGGGGGCCGCGGTGATCCCGGCGGCCCTGACGACGGCCCAGGAAACCAACGCCGACGGCCCCGAACTCCTGACGGCCATCGCCGTCGGTTACGAAATCGGCGTCCGGATATCGGCGGCCCGGGACTTCGACCGGCAGGACACCCTCTCCACGGGCCGCTGGGCCGCCTACGCCGCCGCCGCGGCGGCCGGCCGATTGCGCCGAACCTCCCCGGACCGGCTGGCCCAGGCGCTGTCTATCGCCGGAGTCCTGTCGCCCGGCCTGTCGGCCGCCGGGTACAGCCGGGTCATGGGCAACAGCGCCAAGGAGGGCATCCCCTGGGCCGCCTATACTGGTCTGACGGCCCTCGACCTTGCCGAAGACGGCTTCACCGGCCCCCTGGACATCCTCGACCATCCGGACTATTATGATTCAGGAAAGATCACCGGTGGACTGGGGAAAGAATTCGCCATCGAATCCGTCTATTTCAAGCCCTACGGATGCTGCCGCTGGATCCATGCCGCACTGGACGCCCTTTCGGAAATCCAGGCGACCCACGGCATCCCCGGCGACCGCATCCGGGCGATTCAAGTAGAAACGTTCGGGCGGGCTTTAAAACTGGACAACCATACGGAACCCGACAGCCCCGAAAGCGCCCAGTACAGCATCCCCTTCTGCCTCGCCCTGGCGGCGTTGGAGGGCGGAGAAGCCCTGTTGCCCCTCCGGCCGGCCTCGCTCGCCGATCAGAGGGTGATCGATCTGGCCAAAAAGGTATCTCTCCGGGTGGACCCGACGCTGGATCAGGCGTTTCCGGCAGCCGCCCCGGCCCGGGTGACCGTAACGACAGCGGACGGCGCGTTTCAGGCGGAATGCCGCTATCCACTGGGGGATCCGGCCAATCCCATGGACGATGCGGCGCTTCAGGCCAAATTTCAACGCCTGGCGGAAAATCGGCTGTCGCCTGAAGACCAGGACGTCCTGATCGGCGCCGTCGCATCCATCGAAACCACCGGTCCCAAAAATCTTTTTGCGGCCCTGAACAGGCCGCTGCTGGAGACGCACCCATGAAAATCGGCATACGCGCGGAAGACAAAAGCCCCTGGGAACGCCGCACCCCGCTGGTTCCCGACGACATTCGGACGCTCATGGCCTCGGGCGCCGACATCGTCGTCGAATCGAGCCCCCAGCGAGCTTTCGAGGACGCCGAATTCGCCGACGCCGGCATCCCGGTTCAAGCGGATCTCGACGACCGCGACCTGATCATCGGCATCAAGGAAATTCCGGCCGACACCTTCCGGCCCGACAAAATCTACCTTTTCTTCGCCCACGTCATCAAGGGACAGGCCTACAACATGCCCATGCTCCGGCGAATGATGGCGCAACGGAACACCCTCATCGATTACGAGCGGATCGTCGACGACCGGAACCGCCGCCTCATCTTCTTCGGCCGCCACGCCGGGCTGGCCGGCATGATCAACACCCTCTGGGCCCTGGGGCAGCGCGCATCGGTCGAAGGCATCGCCAACCCATTCGCCGACATCCGCCAGGCCCGGACCTATCCCGACCTGGAAGCGGCCAAAACGGCGATCCGGAAGGCGGGTCGCGCCATCGAATCCGACGGCGCGCCGGAAGCGCTTCATCCCCTGATCTTC
>JAABTM010000147.1 GCA_011389855.1 Desulfobacteraceae bacterium | reverse complement strand
TTCCTTCAGAAGCAGTGGGACGCGTTCGAAAAGGAGTTTACAAAGAAAAGCAAAAAGTAGATCCGGATTTCAAACACCCGCATGCAGAACCGGTCCACGCCATTCTCTCTTCAGGATGCCGTACAGAACCAGGTCGTCGATCCGCCCCCATTTCCGCACATGGCGGCGCAGGCGGCCCTCATGGGTCATGCCCAGTTTTTTCATGACGCATCCGGAGGCGGGGTTTTGCGCCACATGACGGGCATGGATCCGGTTCAGCCCGAACCGGTCGAACCCGAAGGCCATAACGGCCTGGGACGCCTCGGTGCAGTAGCCGTTTCCCCAGTAGGGCTTTCCGATCCAGTAGCCCAGCTCCGCCCGATGGCCTTTGACGATCCGCATGAGACTGATGGCCCCCGCCAGGTCGCCCGTCGACTTCAGCACGACGGCGAAATGGACGTCCGCGCCCTTTTCCAGGGCTTCGGCGTGCCCGGAGACCCAGGCCTCGGCCATGCCGTCCTCATAGGGATGGGGGATGTTCTCGGTGGTCGCGGCCACGGCCCGGTCTCCGGCAAGGCGCTGAATCTCCGGCGCATCCGAAAGCTCGAAGGGTCTGAGGATCAATCGGTCGATTTCCAGGGTGGGTTGGGTGATCATGGGTCTCCTGAGCGGTTCATCTGTCCATTGGTCTTGTCGCCCCAAGCAAGATAGTACAAAACGCCTGTCCTTGCAATTAGAGATATCCAGGGGGGAGCATTCTGATTATTGAAAATCGGTTGCATGCCGTTCCCCTATGGGCTAAGAGAACAAGGCGTTGACGAAAAGATTCCAAACGGCGCATCGTCGCCGATTACTGTTAGTGCGTTTACAAGAAACTCGAAAGGGTATTTTTTTGAACAAACCGGACGCTAATGAAACCGCCTTTATCCTTCTGCTGAGCGTTTTCGCGGGCAGCATTACCATCGCATCTGTGCTGGCCAACAAGATCATCAGCGTGGCGGGCCTCTATGTGCCGGCCGGGGTTCTGGCCTATTCGGTCACCTTTATCTGCACCGACGTCGTCGGCGAAATCTGGGGCAAAGGACGGGCCGGACGGATGGTCATGGGCGGTTTCGCGGCCCTGGTGACGGCCCTGTTGCTGGTGCGGCTCGGTCTGGCGTGGCCGCCGGCCCCGTTCTGGGAAGGGGACGCCGCTTTCACGGCCATCCTCGGTTCCACCTCCCGGATCATCGTGGCCTCGTTCGCCGCCTACCTGGTCAGCCAGTTCCACGACGTGTGGGCCTTTCATTTCTGGAAACGGGCCACGGGGGACCGTCATCTGTGGCTGCGGAACAACCTGTCGACGGCGGTCTCCCAGTTTATCGATTCGTTTCTCTTTATTTTCATCGCCTTTTACGGCGTGATGCCCCTCTGGCCGCTGATCCTGGGTCAGTGGGCGATCAAGTGCGCCATCGGCATCCTCGACACCCCGCTGGTTTATCTGGTGGTCTGGTATATCCGGAGGGGCGGCGAGGGCGGCCGGACCGATGACCGGCAATCCGACGGACGACTTTATTGCGGGTGAGCCGAAAAAAGTCGCATTTTCGATTGACGGCCGGAAACGGATCTGCTAAAAGGCTCTAAGTTGTGGGGATGTAGCTCAGTTGGGAGAGCGCAGCGTTCGCAATGCTGAGGTCAGGGGTTCGATCCCCCTCATCTCCACCAAACCCTAATTTCCGCTTTCCATGCCGGTTGCCCGAGACCTTCAGACAGAGCAGCATATTGGCGATGTTCCCATCCTTTCCGGGGATGGTCTGACGGTCGTTCAGCCGCGCCCGCCAAGGTTTCCACTTGCCATTTTCCGTCAATCCAAGTCCTCCAATTGAAAGCGACATCCAAACCTATGACCCGAAAAGCCGCCGTTGACCGGAAAACCGGCGAAACCGATATCTCCGTCGATCTTTTGCTGGACGGCTCGGGCGAGCACGACATCGCCACGGGCATCGGCTTTTTCGACCACATGCTCACCCTCCTGGCGGTCCACGGGTTTTTCGACCTCGCCCTCCGGGCCAAAGGGGATTTGGAGGTCGACAACCACCACACGGTGGAGGATGTGGGACTGGCCCTGGGAGACGCCTTCAACGAAGCCCTGGGCGACCGAAAGGGCATCCGGCGCTACGGCCATGCCGCGCTCCCCATGGACGAAACCCTGACCGCCGCGTCCATCGATCTTTCCAGGCGGCCGTTTCTGGTGTATAATACTCCAGACCCCAGGGATGCCGGCGGCCGGCCTTTCGACGTTCACCTTGCCAGGGAATTTTTCCGGGCGCTGGCCGTGCGGGGAGGGATGACCCTCCACATCAACACCTTTTACGGGGAAAACGAACACCATATGATCGAATCGGTGTTCAAGGCCGTTGCCCGCGCCCTGGACGACGCCGCGGCCCTGGATGACCGCATCCGGGGGGTCCGGTCGTCCAAGGGCGTTCTGTAAAACCCCAGCCGATTCCATTGGAGAGATCGCTTATGCGCCCATCGCCGTTCCATCCATGCCGCTTTTCTACCGCCGTTCCCGCGCTTTTCCTCCTTTTCCTGCTCGTGGCGCCGATGTCCGGCTGCCGCACCGGCAACGTGGTCTCCGGTCCGGCTCCGCCCACTTCCGGCAACGAGACGGTGCTGATCCTGCCCTTCAAGGACCTGGCGGCGATCTACGGCGAGGATGCCAACATCCGCTGCCCTCTGACCGGGCGGCTGTTCATGGGCGGCCCGGTGCCGCCGGACATGTCCGAGGTGATGACGGCCCGGCTCTACGAGCTTCTGGAAGAAGAGACCGGTTTCAGGCTGATCTCGTCCGACGAATTGGAAAAGACCGGAGCCGCCCGCGGGCCCAACTCCCTGGCCAGCCGGAAAGAACTGGCCGCTTCCGGCCATCGGGCCGGCGCCGACGTGGTCATGATCGGCCACATGTATCGGTTCCGCGAACGGGTGGGGAAGAAATTCGCCGTGGAAACCCCGGCGTCGGTGGCCTTCGACGTCCACATGATCCGGGTCTCGGACGGGCGGCTTCTCTGGACCGGCTATCTCGATGAAACCCAGCGCTCTTTGAGCGAAAACCTGTTCAATATCGGAATGTTCCTGGAACGCGAAGGCCAATGGGTCACCGCCCAGGAGATGGCCGCCAAGGCCCTCAAATATGTGATGCGGCCGGTGCTCGAATGATCGTTATCCCCGCGGTAGACATCAAAAACGGCAAATGCGTCCGGCTCCGCCAGGGGCGGATGGACGAAGAGACGGTTTTTTCAGACGATCCCGCCGCCATGGCGGCCCGATGGGCCGACGCCGGCGCCGGCCTGATCCATGTCGTGGACCTGGACGGCGCCGTGGAAAAGGGACCCAAGAACCTCCGGTCCATCCGACGCATCGTAGAAACGGTCGACGCCGAGATCCAGGTCGGGGGCGGCATCCGGAACGAAACCACCGTGCGGATGCTGTTGGAGCTAGGCGTGGCCCGGGCGGTCATCGGCACCGAGGCCATCAACAATCCGGACCTGGTCAGGGCCGCCTGCCGGGAATTCCCCGGCCGGATCGTGGTGGGAATCGACGCCCGCAACGGCCGGGTCGCGGTGGACGGGTGGACCCGGACCACCGAGGTAGCGGCAGTGGACCTGGCCCGCTCCTTCGAAGACGCCGGCGTGGCCGCCATCAATTTCACCGACATTCACCGGGACGGCATGCAGACGGGCCCCAATCTCGAAGAGACCCGACGCCTGGCCGAGGCGGTGGCCATCCCCATCATCGCCTCGGGCGGCGTCTCCACCATCGACGACATCCGGAACCTCCTGCCACTGGAGGCCGCCGGGGTGGTCGGCGTCATCACCGGCCGGGCTCTGTACGACGGAACCCTAAATCTGCAAGCGGCCATCGCCCTGGCGGAGGCCGGCGCTGCATAAAAATCCTGAATTTGCCTTGACAGTCAACCCGTCGCGCCTTAAACTACAGATTTATGAAAATTGAATGTTCACAGATTGCTCAAAGGGGTGACCCGCATCTTCCATAAACATGATCCTTCCGTGAGTCCTGAACGATCAGTTTGCCACTAACATGGAGGGTTCGCCAGTTGTCCAATTTCATCCCCGACGATAAGATATCGGATATCCGTCATGCGGCAGACATCGTTGACATCATTTCGGATTCCGTACTCTTAAAAAAATCGGGAAAAAACTTCCTCGGCCTTTGCCCGTTCCATTCGGAAAAGACCCCCTCTTTTACCGTCAGCCCGGACAAGCAGATGTACTATTGCTTTGGCTGCGGCGCCGGCGGCAACGTCTTCACCTTCCTGATGGAGCACGACGGGCTGTCTTTTCCCGAATGCGCGAGACGCCTGGCGGATCGGTACAGCATCGAACTGCCCGGAGCGGAGATGTCGCCGGAGGAAAAGGAACGGATGGACCTGCGGGAGAACCTCTTCGCCGCTAACCGTCAGGCCCGGGATTATTTCGCCGGCAATCTCCGGAGCGGGCTGGGGCGGCGGGCCATGGCCTATCTCAAAGACCGGGGCATCGCGGAAGAGACCATCGAGACCTTTGAACTGGGATTCGCGCCGGAGGGGTGGGACCGGCTCCTGCGCCATTTCGCCGGCAAACGGGTCGGCGAACACCTGCTCAACACCGCCGGCCTCATCGTTCCCCGAAAGGAAGGGAATGGCTACTACGACCGGTTCCGGAACCGGATCATTTTTCCCATCGCGGACATCAGGGGGCAGGTGACCGGATTCGGCGGACGGGTCATGGACGACGGGGTTCCCAAATACCTCAACTCTCCGGAATCGCCCGTCTATCACAAGGCCCGGTCCCTCTACGGCCTCCACCGGACGCGGCCCCGTTGCCGGGAACATGGCGCGGTATTTCTGGTGGAAGGGTATTTCGACCTGCTGACCCTGTGGCAACACGGCATCGGCAACTGCGCCGCCACCCTGGGCACGTCCATGACCCCGGACCACGTCCGGATGCTCAAGGCGGTCGCCCGGGAGGTGGTGCTGGTCTATGACTCCGATGCGGCGGGGGTCAATGCCGCGACCCGGTCCGTGGCCATCTTCGACGGCGAAAATGTGGACGCCAGGATCATGGTGCTGCCGGCGGGCCACGACCCGGACACGTTCCTGCGGCAGGAAGGGGCCGACGCGTTCCGGTCCGAGGCGGAAAAGGCCCTGGGCATGGTTCCCTTCATGATGGAATCGGCCGTCGGAACCCATGGCCTCTCCCTGGAAGGAAAGGCGCGGGTGATCTCGGAAATGGCCGGCCCCATCGCGGCGGTGACGGACAGCGTGAAACGCGCCCTGTACGTTCAGGCCCTGGCCGACCGGACCGGGGTGGACGAAGACCGGATTTTAAAAAAGCTCCGGGACGCCGACGATCCCAAGACGTCGGCGCGGAGGCAGGCGGCGGCGGGGCCCCGGAGACCGGAGACCCTGGAAAAGGGCCGGCGCATCGAAGGAAAGATCGTCGCCATGATGCTCCAGCACCCCGACATCATCCCCGAGGTGCGCGAGCGGCGGGTGCTGGACCGATTCCAGGACGACCGGCTGGCGGCCATCGGCCGATCAGTGATGGCCCATCCGGACCGGATCGGATCGGGCGTCGACCTGCTGCTAAAAGACGAAGAGAAGCGACGTATGGCCGCCGCGCTGACCCTGACCGAGGAGCCGTGGGACGAACCCGGCTGCCGGCGCCTGCTGGATCAGTTCGAAACCGGGAGGGCCCGGAGCGAAAAGACCCTGATCCAGCGGATCAAAGCGGCGGAACAGAACAAAGACAACGCGTTGCTGATGGAACTCCTCAGGGAGAAACAACAGCGCGCGCGGGGCGCCGAAGGGCGTCCCTGATTTGTAATGAAATATTGATCCGTAACGAGACATCGGGCGCCGAACATCCCCATGGGGGGGTTCCGGCGTGCGACGCTATAGGTTGGCCTGGCATTCCATAACCTGGCAATCCGCGGGAGGCGCACTTTTATGTCGGAAAAATCCACTGATATATCCAATGACGCAGACAACAACGAAAACGAGAACACCGACGAGGGCAACGAAGAGAACATCGACAAAGCCGCACTGAAGCTGCTGATCGCCAAGGGGAAGGAACAGGGATACCTGACCTATGAGGAGGTCAACGGCGTCCTGCCCGAGGACTCGCTTTCCCCGGACCAGCTTGACGAGACGCTGATGCTCTTCGACGAACTCGATATCGAGATCGTGGACGAGAAAAAGCAGAAGATCGAGCCCAAAAAGAAGAAAAAATCCAACGGCGCCGAAGCGTCCGTCAACGAGTTCGGGTCGGTCACCGATCCGGTGAAAATGTACCTCCGGGAAATGGGGCTGGTGACCCTCCTGAGCCGGGAGGAAGAGGTGGACATCGCCAAACAGATCGAGGAAGGGGAGCAGATGGTCCTCAAGGCCCTGCTGGACACCACCACGGGGCTGGAGGCCCTCCTGGATCTGGGCGACCACATTGAAAAAGGCAATCTGCGGCCCAAACACGTTCTGAGGGACATCGACGAGGGGGACACCTGTGTTGACGAAACCTTTCAGATCGAAAGCTTTCTGGGGACCATCCGCGCCATCCGAAAGCTCTATGAAGAGAACCGGGAATACCGGGAGAAGCTCTTCACCACCAAAAACCTCGATTCCGACGAACAGCGGCGCATCCGGCGGTACATCAACCGGCGGAACAACAAGATATTCGAACTGCTCAAGGACTGGCGCCTGGAAGGCGGGGTCATCGACAAGCTCGAAGAGACCACCCGCAACCAGATCCAGTGGTTCGACAGCGTCCACAAGCGGCTTTCCATGTGCGCGGACCATGTCAACACGTCGTTCACCGAGTTCTGCACCCACCTGAACGACGAGTCCGATTTCCTGGTCTGCTTTTCCGACAGCTGCGAACTGGACAGAGACGCGCTCATGGAGCTGTTCGCCCAGGCCAAGGCCATCCACGACGACCTTGAGGAGAAACAGTACGCCTACAAAACGAACCTGCGGAACCTGAAGCGGGTCATGGCCGGGGTGGAGGAAGGCCGGCTCCGGGCTAAAATGGCCAAGAGCGATCTCATCAAGGCGAATCTGCGGCTGGTGGTCTCCATCGCCAAGAAGTACACCAACCGCGGGCTCCAGTTCCTCGACCTGATCCAGGAGGGCAACATCGGCCTCATGAAGGCGGTGGACAAGTTCGAGTACCGCCGGGGCTACAAGTTTTCCACCTACGCCACCTGGTGGATCCGCCAGGCCATCACCCGGGCCATCGCCGACCAGGCCCGGACCATTCGGATCCCGGTCCACATGATCGAGACCATCAACAAACTGATCCGGACCTCACGGTACCTCGTCCAGGAGATGGGGCGGGAACCCAGCCCCGAGGAGATCGCCGAAAAAATGGAAATCCCCCTGGAAAAGGTTCGGAAGGTGCTCAAGATCGCCCGGGAGCCCATTTCCCTGGAAACTCCCATAGGCGAGGAGGAGGACAGCCATTTGGGGGATTTCATCGAGGACAAGAAGTTCATGCTCCCGTCCGACGCCGCCGTGAGCCTCAATTTGGCCGAACAGACCCGGAAGGTGCTGGCCACCCTGACGCCCCGTGAGGAAAAGGTCCTCCGGATGCGCTTCGGCATCGGGGAAAAGGCCGACCACACCCTGGAAGAGGTGGGGCAGGACTTTCAGGTGACCCGGGAGCGGATCCGTCAGATCGAGGCCAAGGCTTTGCGGAAACTCCGGCACCCGACCCGGAGCCGGAAGCTCAAGAGCTTTATCGAGACGTAACGCTTGACAAAAACCGTTTCCGGAGTTAGTAATTCAGTATCGCCTCAACGGCGATGCAGAGAACATTTGGGCCCATAGCTCAGCTGGCAGAGCCACCGGCTCATAACCGGTCGGTCCCTGGTTCGATCCCAGGTGGGCCCATCTTCAACGAGGCTAGCAGTTTGATTGTTACCATCATATATGGAAAGGCGGCAAGGGACAAACAGGCCGTTACGCTGATCCAATCCCCCTTTTGGCAAAAAGGGCGTGGTGCAAACACCACGCCTTTTTTTATTCGCCTGTTCGCCCCCAATCACAGGGAAAGGAGTCCATGGACGCCACGGTAGCGCACGTAATGGACATGATGGAAATCATCGCGCCGACCCGGCTCGCGGAAGAGTGGGACAACGTGGGCTTGCAGGTGGGCGCCGCGGACTGGCCCGTCCGGTCGGTCTGGGTCTCTTTGGACCCCCGGCCCGAAGTGATCGCTCAGGCCGCCGAAGCCGGCGTGGATCTGCTGATTACCCACCATCCTCTTATTTTTAAACCGCTCCGGGTCATCGATCCCGCCACCCCCGTCGGCGGCATGATCTGTCAGGCCCTCCTCTCAAAAACCGCCGTCTATTCCGCCCACACCAACCTGGACAGCGCCCGGGACGGCCTCAACGACCTCCTGGCACGGACCATCGGCATGACGGATCTCCGCCCCCTGGACCCCATCGACGCCGCCCGGGGCGACGGCGCGACCGAGGGGCTGGGACGCATCGGCCGCCTGGCGTCGCCCATGGACCTCGGCGAGTTCGCCGAGCGGGTGGACGCGGCCCTGGGAGCGGGCGGAACGGTCCGGTTCGCGGGGCGCGCCGATTTGAGGGTGGTGACCGCGGCCGCGGTCTCCGGCGGCGGATCGAGCCTCATGCGCCGGTTCATGACTTCCGAAGCCCAGGTGCTGGCCACCGGCGATCTCCGTTACCATGACGGACTCGACGTCCAGGACGCCGACCGGGGCCTGGTGGACATCGGCCACTTCGCCTCCGAAGCGATCGTGGTGGAGATGCTGGTTCGGCGGCTGTCGGAGATGGCCGGGGCGGCCGGGCTCGACCTGTCCATCGTCCCCTGGACCGGCCAGTCCGAGCCTTTCCGATCATTATCAACACCATCAACGCACAAGGGCGCACGCATATGAACATCAGAGAACAGATCGAGACCCTCAAGGAGCTGCAGCGCATCGAGACCGAAACCGTCGGCATTCAATCCGTTCTGAACGGCATCTCGGACCGGATGGCGGTCCTGGAAACCCGGCTCGGCGAGTATCAGGGTCGTCTACGGAATCAGGAGACCCAGTTGGAGGCCCTCAAAAAAGAGTATCGCGGGATGGAAATGGACGCCAAAGATCTTCAGTCCCGGATGAAAAAAGCCAAGGGCCGGCTCAACACCGTCAAGACGAACCGGGAATACCAGGCGCTCCAGAAGGCCATCGACGAGATGAAGGGGGAAAATTCCCGTCTCGAAGACGACATGCTGGCCCGCCTGGACCGCCTCGAAGGGGCCGAGACGGAGCTGGCGCGGCTCAGGGAGGATTACGACGCCTTCCAGAAACAGATGACGGATGAAAAAGCCGCCGTATCAGCGGAGGCCGCCAACGGGGAACAGAAACTGGGCGAACTCAATTCCAGCAGGGAAGAAGTCGCCCGGAAGGCCGACCAGCGGCTCATCGACCGGTTCCAGCGAGTCCGGCGGATATCCACCCTTGCCGTGGCCCCCGTCAGTCGGGCCGTCTGCCAGGGGTGCAACATGAATATCCCGCCCCAGCTGTTCAACGAACTCCAGCGATTCGACAACCTCCACAACTGCCCCCACTGTCAGCGGATCATCTACTGGGACAAGCCGCCCGAACCGGACGTCATCGAATAAGAGCCTATCAGATTGAACCCTCCGGCCGCAAGGCGGCAAATCAGGGGTTGAAAAATATCCGCGGATCGCTTATCTATAGAGTTTGCGACACGGCCGGAGCAGGCCGGGAGATCGCCGGCCCCCGCCCGGGGGCCGGAGGAAAGTCCGAACACCACAGGGCAGGGTGCTCCGTAACGCGGAGGCGCTTTCGGGCGACGGCAAGTGCAACAGAAAGCAGACCGCCCCGCCGATACGGCGGGGTAAGGGTGAAACGGTGCGGTAAGAGCGCACCAGTTCCCCGGGCGACCGGGGAAGCTGGGTAAACCCCACCCGGTGCAAGACCAAATAGGGGAGTGTTCGAGGGCGGCCCGCCCAAGCTCCCGGGTCGGTTGCAGGAGGCGCCGGGCAACCGGCGTCCACAGAGGAATGATCTCCGCCCGGTTCGGGGCGACCCGCTCCGGGAACAGAATTCGGCTTATGGTCTGCTCCGGCCTTTTTTTCAACGACGAGGTGGACAGATGCTCCTGATCGAGGCGCTCTCGGAAACCTAAAAGGACATGATGTAGGACATGAACGAGCCCATCGAACAGGCCTGCGACATCTCCTTCAGCGAGAAGGCCCGCATCCTTTCAGAGGATTACCTCCGATGTTGCCTCTACATGGCCGGCCATGAATCGCCGCGTCACCTGTTCACCAAAAAGCTCTTTTCCGAACTCGTGAGCACCTCCCTGGTGCTGGAGGATTTTCTCGACTTCCACGGCGCCAAGAACAATCACAACTGGTTCCTCTATCGGGAGCTGACGGCGGCCGTCCATCACCTGAGCCTTGGGGGATATTCCCAGAAACACATCTCCAACCGGCTCATTTTCTATAACCTGCCCGATTCCGAAGCTTTTGAATCCCAAGGCAACGAGGCCCTCCATTTCCTGACAAACTGCCTCATGCGGCTCGCCCCGGTCATCCTCACCGAGGCGGAGCGCCTCGAGATCGGGCTTCCCCAGTCCCTTTTCGACGCCCGGTTTTTTCCGGGCATCACCACCAGCGAGATGCTGGCCTACGACATGGAGGACGAGGGCGGCGAAGAGCAGAAAAAGAACATCGTCAAGCTGGCCAGCGATTTCCTGTCCATCGCCGGGTATTTCGACCAGCTCAGTTTCTACGAGCCCTACAGCTACGACGAGATCCTGACCCTGGTGCCGGACAAGATCAACGAGGTGGAAATCCGGCGCTACGAGATGCTCGTCCACAATCTCCAATCCTACTTCGACACCTATGTGATCCACGGCGGATTCAGCCACGGCAAAGAGAAACTGAAGCGGTTCCGCAGCTTCTTTTCGGTGGTCTTCCATCTTCTTCAGCTCATCGGCCGACTGCTCCACTTTTACGAACGTCACCTCCACGAGGCCGGCTACAAGATCAGGTACAAGGCGGTTCAGGAAGAGCTGTCCTCCCTCGTCGATCCCCAGAAACTGCTGGACCTGACCATCAATTACGGCCTTTACTGGGTCTGCCACTACCTGACCCGGGGCCGGAGTCTGGCCCGGGAGATCCTGAACGAGTACATCGAACGGACCACCATCGAAGTGGGCATCCCCGTAACCCGGGGCTTCCACTGCCGCCCCAGCCTCCTGGTGGCCAAGATCATCCAGCACTACGGCGGTCAGGTGGAGATGATCGTCAAAGGCGACCGGTTCGACGCCTCCAGCGTGCTGGATATCCAGTGGGCCGGGGGCAAGATCCAGAACGAGAGGATCTCCCGGGTCTCCTTCGAAGGCGACGCCCGGGCGCTCAAGGACATCAAGATCCTGGCCAGCGTCAATTACGGGGAGGACACCATGGGCAAGGGAATTCCCCTGCCCAGGGAACTCAACTACCTCCGGGAGGACTGAACGCCCATGGCCCATGCCGTGATCGTGGCCGGCGGCGCCGGTCTCCGCATGGGTCGCCACCGACCCAAGCAGTACCTCGAACTGGGGGATCGCCCGATCCTCCGCCACACCCTCGACGCCTTTCTCAATTGCCCCGCCGTCGGCGATATCCGCCTGGTCGTCCCCGGATCGGACATCGACTTCCGCCGCGCCCATATCCTGGATGGACTCGATGCTGAAAAGCCGATCCGAATCGTCGGAGGAGGGATCCATCGCCAGGATTCCGTTAGGAACGGACTGGCGGATATCCAGGAGGCGATGGGCGACCCGGCGGCGGTTGTGGCCATCCACGACGGGGTTCGGCCCCTGGTCCGCGTGGAAGACATCGAACGGTGCATCGCCGGCGCCCGTACCGCCGGGGCCTGCATCCTTGGCGTACCGGCGGTGGACACCCTGAAGACCGTCGACGGGAGCGGCCATATCCGCGGAACAATGGCCCGGGAATCGGTCTGGTATGCCCAGACGCCACAGGCTTTCCATTTCAACATCATTTGGGACGCCCATGATGCGGCGCTCGAGGAGGGGATCACCGGAACCGACGACGCGGCCCTGGTGGAACGGATG
>JAABTM010000436.1 GCA_011389855.1 Desulfobacteraceae bacterium | reverse complement strand
GAATTCGTCTTTTTTCTTGTTCTTCGGGAGAATCAGTTTCCAGTGGTTGTTACGGATGGCAAACTGCCCGGCGTAGCTGTGGTTGACCACATAGGGATGCCCGGGCAGTGCCTCCGCCTCACCTGTGAAAAGCGGCAGAATGCTCGTGCTGTCAACCCCTTCATTATCTTTAAGCTCGTAGTCGCAAAGGTCCGCGGCGGTCGCCATCATGTCATTCAGAGTGATTGTCTGGTCATTGACGCGTCCCGGCTTTATCTTGGCCGGCCACTTCACGAGAAACGGGACACGGTGTCCGCCTTCGTAGATATGCTGTTTATGGCCTCGGAAATGGTAATGAAGGTCAACCCCACGTTTCAGCAGACGGGAGAAGCCAGCCTTCCGCGACGTCCCGTTGTCCGCGGTAAAGATGACCAGTGTGTTGTCTTTTTCGCCTGATTCTTCCACAGCTTGCAATACCTGTCCCACGGCCCAGTCCGTCTCCAATACAAAATCCGCGTACTTGCTGATGCCGCTCTTGCCTAGGAAGCGTTCACTGGGCGCAATAGGCGTATGGGGGGAGGTCAAGGACATGTAAAGAAAGTAGGGCTTGTCGTCTTTTGCGGCCTTCTTGACCCAGGTCGCCGTCTTTTCCGCGAGAGTGGGCAGGATTTCCTCCAGTTTCCACCCCTCTTTCATCAACCCGGGCGCCCCGAACATGCCCTTGGGCTTGGGAACCGTGGGAACGTCAACGACGCGGTTATTCTCGATCCATGTATAAGGCGGAAAGTTCGGGAGATCCACGCCGAAATAGTAGTCGAACCCGTTCTCGGCGGGGCCGCCACCGATCGGTTGTGTGAAGTCGATGGCCTTCTCCGCTTCGGCGATCTTCTTCTTGCCTTTGCCCCAGGTCTTGTCATGGGTGTCAATGTTGGCGTTGGCGGGGTTGCCGTCCTTGTCACGCCAGACATTGCCCAGATGCCATTTGCCAAAGCAGGCGGTCTGGTATTCATGGTTGCGGAGCATTTCGGCGATGGTCAGGGTCTCAGGCTTAATCAGCGGTTGTCCATAGGTCCATATCACCTCCTTCTTCAAACGGGTTCTCCAGGCATAGCGCCCGGTCAACAGCCCATAGCGGGTTGGCGTACACACGGCGGAACCGCTATGGGCGTCGGAAAAAGACATCCCCTGCTCGGCAATGCTGTCGATGCGAGGAGTCTTCATGTCGCCGATTTCCGGATTCAGAAATGACACCGAGTCATAGCTCATATCATCCGCCAGAATGATGATAATATTAGGATTTTCATGTCGGGCCGCGCCCTCAGCATGGGCAGCGGCGGCCGTCAATATGGCCATCGCCGCAGTCGTTAACAGGGTGGTGCTCTTCATCTTGATTCCTTAAGTTCACTAGGTTTTCAGTTATTGCTATGAAATCGCTTTTTCAGGGGCCGGCGGACGGCGCCCTGACGGCCGGGGTTGGAGGGGGTTGGGGAAAAGTAGAAGGGCGCTTTGGCTTCGCCGAGTCCGAACCACCTGTTTATTTCATGGTTTCCGATGCCGGCGATCAGTGGAATGGATCGTTCGTTTCTTCCGAGGGTTGGCTTCGACCAGTTATCCAACCAGTCGTGCCATTTGTTGACGTCGCGGCCGTTGGCATAAGCCAGATCGCCTCCCAGGACGGCAAAAGGCGGGTTTTCTTCTCCGGCCTGCCGACACAAAGGAACCGCTTGCGCGGTTCTCATGTCGTCGCCGGTTCTTGTTGCCATTGAGGGATCGGGCCATGAACTTTTGGTGCCTTTGCCCGGATTTGATCGAGACATCCGAGGCACAGGAAAAGGGTCAGGGTTGCGGAAATTTTCTTTCGAAACGACATGACCGGTGAAGGTTTGTGTTGGGGGGCCTTATTCGGAGCGCGGCGTTATCGTTACCGCGGAATCGGTATAGTCGATTTCGAACACGCGCCCCTTATCGGTGGTGAGGCGTTGCTTGGGATTGGCAAACCTGCCGTCGATGGATTTGGCGCGAAGAAGGGTTATGGGGTCGCCGGCGTCCGATTTGAAGTCGGAATCCATGGTGACGGCAAGGGAACCGTCGAGATAAGCTGTTTCCGCCACGCGCAGGGGAGTCTCCGACGACGGAGTCAGCATAATTTGAAGCGTCGCCTCGCGGAACGAGCGGTAGCCCTCTTTGACGCGAAACCCGCGGTTGGAGACTGAGACGGTGCCGCGATTGTAGAGCGTGGCGTCGATGGCGCCGTAGCCTTCCAGTTGGCCGCCGGGTTTGATGTCGAGCCAGCGAAGCGATGAGACCGTGCCGCCCCGGACGGACAGCTTTCCATTGGCGGCCAGGCGGATCTCATTTCGGCCGGTCAGGTTGACGCCGGGCTCCAGATCAAGCGTTTGGGTCGCCGTGTCGCCGCGGATTTCGAGGCCGAGAACTTCCAGGTCGGCGTCGGCTTTGGCGTGCGCGGGAGTGGAGCCGGCGTTTTTCATCGTGGCCACCCAGGAGAGACGTGGCGCTCCGTCATCGGTCAGATACGTGATGCCCTCGTTGGCGTATTGATAATCGGACCAGTTCTGCGGATCGGAAGTCACGGCGCCGTTTTCACCCGTCCAGTCATGATAGGTGTTCGCGAAGCCCTTGGGCTCGGTCACGCGCTCGCCGAGCAGGAGCGTTTCGAGCTCGCGAACCAGCTCGGGATGGGCTTCGGCGATGTCGTTTTGCTCGGCGGGATCGGTCTCCAGATTATAGAGTTGAAGGCCGGATTTGGAGCGAATGAGCTTGTGAGGGCCGCGAATGATGGAGGCGTGGCGTCCGGCTTCGTGGATGAGGAAATCACGCTCGCGCTGATGGCCTTTTCCCTGCAAGGTGGGCGCCTGCGAGACGCCGTCGATGCCCAGGGGTGGCGTCGCGCCGGCAAGCTCGCAGAATGTGGGAAGCAAGTCGGTGACGTCAATGACACGATCGGATTCGGTGCCGGCGCTTAGTTTCCCGGGCCAACGCATGAGCGTGGGCACGCGGATTCCGCCCTCGTGGATCGATTCCTTGGCGCCGCGCAAGCCGCCATTGGCCGCAAAAGCGCGCCGGGCGGAATGCTGGGGGCCGCCGTTATCGGATTGGAAGATGACCAGCGTAGTGTCCGCAATGGAATCCGAGTGATCGCCATCGCCATTCGGGTCTTCCAGCGCGGCCAGGAGGTTGCCGAAATGCGCATCGATACGCGTGATCATGGCGGCCCAATGCTTCGCTTGATCGGGCAGGTCCGCGAAATGCGGATGATCGCGGTAAGCGGCGTCCCATTCGGGAAGTTGGGCGATCTCGTCGAAGGGGGCGTGCGGAATCTGGACGCCGACCAGGCCGAAGAAGGGCTGACCGGTTTTGTTGTAATTCCGGGCCTGCTCCCGCACAAATTCCAGCGCGGCGAAGGCGTACACGTCATCGCAGTAAGCCGTATCCGGGTAGTCCGGGTGATTCTGTCGTGCCGGGGAATTCGGGTAGGCGGAGTTGTCCGCGTATTCGGTCATGGAATTGGGCATCAGTTCCAGACCTCCCTTC
>JAABTM010000435.1 GCA_011389855.1 Desulfobacteraceae bacterium | reverse complement strand
ATTTCGACCGGGAGGTAGAGCGGCTGGGCCATTTCTACACCAACATCCACAGCGAAGGCATGAACCGACCCGAGGATCTGCCCGACGCCCGGGTCTTCATGGACCGCAGCCACCTGACGACCTACAGCTTCAACTGCACCTACGCCGGCAACACGCTTCTGCTCAAAAAAGGGAACCACCGGTTTTCGGTGGACCGGTCCGTCTATGAAAAACGGGCGTCCGAGCTGGCGGAGCACATGTTCATAACCGGCTTCGAAGAACCGGCCGGCCGGATCACCTGGTTCGCTGGCGCCGCGCCCAGCGGCTGCGGCAAGACCACCACGGCCATGGCCGGGACCCATTTCGTGGGGGACGACCTGGCCCAGATGTGGATCGCCGAAGACGGCACCGTCCGGTCAATCAACCCGGAGTGCGGGATCTTCGGCATCGTGGAGGACGTCAACCGGGATGGGGATCCCAAACTGATGGAGGTGCTCCGGAACCCGGGGGCCGAGGTCATCTGGTCCAACGTCCTCATCGACGAAGACGGCGCGCCCCAGTGGACCGGCAACGGCGAGCCCATGCCCGAAAGCGGGTACAATTTCCAGGGCTGGTGGAAAAAGGGGATGACCGGCGAAAAGGGCGAGCCGGTTCCGGTCTCCCACCCCAACGCCCGATGCACTATCTCCTCGGAGTCCCTGGCCAACTACAGCGAGGAGGCCGAGAATCCGGCCGGCGTGGAGACCCGGGTCATCACCTACAGCGGCCGGGACAGCGACACCATGCCGCCTGTCTGGGTGGGCCGGACCCCGGACGAAGGCGTGGTCATCGGGGCCTGCATCGTGTCGGCGGCCACCGCCACCGAGGTGGGCGCCACGGGCGTCAAGCGCCAGCCCTGGGCCAATGCGCCCTTTATCCCCGGCGCCCTGGGGGACTATATGGACGCCCAGTTCCGGTTCTTCAACAGCGACCGGATCAAAGAGGAAAAACGGCCCCTGATGGCCGGCCTCAACTACTTTCTCACCCACGAGGCCCGTGGCGGCGAGTCCAAAAAGCTTCTGGGGGAAAAACGGGACGTCAAGGTTTGGATGGCCTGGCTGGCCCGGCGGGCCCACGGCGAGGTGGAGGCCCTGAAGGCGCCCGTCGGTTTTCTGCCCAAATACGACGACCTGAAAGAGTTGTTTGGGAAGGTCATCGAGAAGGATTATCCCGAAGACCTCTATATCAGACAGTTCTCCCTCTACATCGACAACATCGTGGCCCGCATCGACATGCAGATCGGCGCCTACGGCAAGGAGGAGAACCTCCCGGACCGGCTCTTCGAGATCCTGAAACAGCAGCGGAAGGAACTCATGGATCTCAAGGCGGCCTACGGGTCCGTCGTGACGCCGGCCCAGCTGGAAGCCTACGCCGGATGACCCGAGGGATCGTCCGGACGCCGGCGCGTTAGGATCATCGGGTGACGGAGGACAAAACCGACGGCCAAAACCGATTCTTAACCGTCTTTTTCAGCCGCCGGATGATGGTGGCCATGGTCATGGGGTTTTCCTGCGGTCTGCCCCTGCTGCTGACCCTCAGCATCCTTCAGGCCTGGATGAAGGAGGCCGGGGTCGACCTGACCGTCATCGGCCTTATGGGGCTGTCCCGGATCCCCTATTCCACCAAATTCCTCTGGTCCCCCTTTCTCGACCGCTATACGCCCCCCTTTCTGGGCCGCCGCCGGGGCTGGCTGCTGGTGATGCAGGTCTGCCTCGCCCTGGCCATCGCCGGCCTCGGGTTTACCGAACCCCGCCAGAACCTCTACTGGGTGGCCCTGGCCGCCCTCATGGTCAATTTTTTCTCCGCCAGCCAGGACATCGTGGTGGACGCCTATCGCCGGGAGGACCTGGCCGACGAGGAACTGGGCCTGGGCTCGTCCCTTTATGTCTACGGCTACCGCGTCGGCATGCTCCTGGCCTCCGGCGGGGGCTTGATTCTCGCCGATCTCATGTCCTTCCAGGGAGTCTATCTCTTCATGGCGGCCTGCATGCTGGTGGGCATCGTCACCACCCTGTGGACCGCCGAACCGCCGGTGGGCGAAGGCCAGCCCAAAACCCTGCGGGAAGCGGTAATCGACCCATTCGTGGAGTACTTCCGGCGACCCGGGGCCCTTTGGGTGCTGGCCTTCATCGTGGCCTACAAGGTCGGGGACCAGATGGCGGCGGCCATGACCACGCCCTTTTACCTCGACATCGGGTTCACCAAAACCGAGATCGGGTCGGTGGTCAAGATCTTCGGCTTCTGGGCCACCATCGCCGGGGCCGGAATAGGCGGGGCGATCATGCTCCGTCTGGGCATCAACCGGTCCCTGTTGATGTTCGGCCTGCTCCAGGCGCTTAGCACCGCCGGGTTCGCCCTGCTGAGCCTCATCGGCCCCAGCGTCGTCGCCCTGGCGGGGGTCATCGCGTTCGAGAACCTGTCCGCCGGCATGGGGACCGCCGCCTACATGGGGTTCATGGCCAGCCTGACCGACAAGCGGTTCACCGCCACCCAGTACGCCCTGCTCACCAGTTTCATGGGATTTTCCCGGGACGTAATCACCGCCCCCACCGGGTTCATGGCCAAATCCTTCGGCTGGTTCTGGTTTTTCGTGCTCTGCACGCTGCTGGCCGCCCCCGCCCTGGCGATGCTCCTGAAAATCTCGTCGTGGCTCGGGGAACCGGCGAAAAACCGGCGTTGACAAGGGAGGGCCGGGTGCATATACATGTCCCCATGAACGACCACAGGCAGATGGAACGAACGGCCGGCGTAGGGCGGGAGTTGTCCCGGAAACGGCGGGAGATCCTCGCCATGGAACCCGAGGCGGCCCTGGACGCCATCCTCGACGCCCCGCGGCCCGGTCCCCTCGTGCGCTCCTTCACGGAGCAGGATTTTTTCCTGCTCATCCAGGAGGTCGGCCAGAGCGACGCGCTGGAACTGCTCTCCCTGGCCTCCTTTCGCCAGTGGGAGCACATCCTGGACATCGAGGCCTGGGACCGGGACCGGCTGGACACACAACCCCTCACCCGATGGCTGAGCCTCCTGATGATGGCCAATCCCGCCCGGCTGGTGGAATGGTTCCTGACCGATGAAACGGAACTGATCGAATTCTACATGTTCAGGAACATGGACGTCTTCGTCCGCCAGCACGACCAGGACCCCTCCGACTTCGGCGATGGGCTCTTTACGCTGGACGACACATTCTACATCGATTTCCGGGAAGACGTCGGGTTCGACGGCGAAGAGGCCCGGTCACTGCGGGACGCCTTCCTGACGCGGTTTCTGGAAAAACTGGCCGAATACGATTACCCCACGTATCACCGGGTGATGCTGGAGTACGGTACGTTTATTCCCGCCGAATTTGAAGAAGAGGCTTACCGGCGGCGAAACGTCCGGCTGGGGGAGAAGGGATTTCTACCCTTCGACGAGGCCGTCTCCGTATATCAGCCGCTCAAGGCAAAGGATTTAGAGGCGGGCGGCGCGAAAATCATCGTCAAGGGAGGGGAAGAGGACGGCGATCTGCCGGCCCCGGTCTT
>JAABTM010000434.1 GCA_011389855.1 Desulfobacteraceae bacterium | reverse complement strand
TCCGTCAAACCGTTTTTCTCAGAGGATCATTGACAAAAACCGATCCATTCCCTATATATAATGGTGGAAGTGCGCAGCTCACTGGTGGGGCTCCCGGACTTCAAATCCGGTGTGGGGCGTTAAAACCGTCCCGGGTGGGTTCGATTCCCATGCACTTCCGCCACTTCTTTTCAAAACATCCAGTCTCCCTACCCCTTGTTCACAGCCCACCAGATCACGGGAACCACCAGAACAATAATGATGACGATGCCGGGAAGCGACAGGTAAGGCCCGTACCAGGGGCCATTTCCGGCCTGGTTTTTTCGGACCTCCGCCAGAAACATATTTCCCACAATGATCGCCGCCACCAGCACGCACACCGCTTCCAGTATCTTAAACGCAACAGCCATACCGTCACTCCTTCGGGATTGTCAAATTCACGCCCGGCCTTCATCCACCCTGCGGATGCCCTCCATCAGGAGCCACATGAAATCCCCGATCTCCTCGAGATTGTCGTATTGGGGCGACAGACGCGGGGCGAACTTGAATCGCCCCGCCTTCTCGCCAAGGACCGTGAAAAAGGCTTCCTGGCCCTCTTCGTTGTTGTGTTGGGCCCGGATCAGCCCCCCTTCGCGGAAAGCCAGCTCCGCCGAGCCGCTTGCCACATTGAGGGTCAGGATGCCGGTTTTACGATTGAGATTGAGGGTTTGCAGCAGCTCCGACGGCGGATTGTCCTCAAGCTTCCCGGACATTCCCGACGCGATCTCCTCGAACCGCTCCACGTTGGTCTTCGCCAGCCGCTTGGCCAAAAGCCTTGCAAAATACATCTGCAAGGACGGGAACATATTGAGCGCCTGCTTGAAGTCCTTGCCGTAAATGAGCAGCACCGTCACCGTATTGGCGACCTTGATGGTGGCCCCGGCCGGCGTGCCGATCAACAGGCTGATCTCTCCAAACACTTCTCCCCGTTCCATGAACCCGATGCTGATCGATCTGTCCACCAGCACCTCGGCCTTCCCGGCCAGGATGATGTAAAGATTGCTTCCCGCGTCCCCCTTTTTAATGATGGAAGACCCCCGGGGGAACTTCTTCATCTTGAGCATCGGAACCAGTTTCTTGACATCCGATTCCTTAAGGCTGTCGAAAATCGGGAACTTGGTGAGCAGCTTCGTGGCAAACCCGATTTCACTGTCGTCCCGGGGGAGGCTGGCGGACTCGATGGACTTTTCATTGCCGTCGTGCTCGAGCCGGATTTTTCCGGTGCAGCCGCCGCAAGGGATGACGTGGTGGCCGGGCAGGTTGTCGACGGTCCCGTACTCGATCAACACCGAGGTGAGGTCCGAAACCAGGACGCGGCAGACCGACTTGCCGGCGGGGAGTCGAACCACGGAGCTGGTGACAAAGGTTTTCTCCTTCCGGCGCTTCAAAATATGGGCTTTGCCCGACAACGTCACAACGTCCCCCGTCGTGTAAAGGGGGCAGTGGTTATCTTCGATGATTTTAAAAGCAGCTTCCGGAAAACTCATGCTTCTCCCCGTGGCGATGAATGTGGACCTGTCAAAGGCCTCTTCGACCTGACCGTTTCAATAACACGTTCGGCATTTTTTTTAAAGACGCCGAGGCTAAAGAGATGTCAGGACGCAAACATTTTAAATTATATTTAAAGATGGCGACGTGTCAATTATAGATTGGTCATGCGGTAGCGCCTCTCTACACTTGACGGATTCCCTCCGACTGGATATTTTAGCATTTTAAACCAAAAGCACGAGCAATGAAAGCGCATGGAATGAAAATTTTGGAAGGATTTGAAAAGAAATATCTCAGAGGGCTCGCCCATGGTCTGAAACCGGTGGTCTTTATCGGCCGCCAGGGGATGACGGAGTCCGTGGTTCGGGCCGTGGATGAAGCTCTGGACCGGCATGAACTGATCAAGGTCAAATTCATTGATTTCAAGGAAAAAGATCGGAAGACGGAAATTCAGGCGGCCATCGAAGACGCGACCAACGCCCGGACGGCGGGCATTATCGGCCATATGGCCATATTCTATCGGCAACACCATGACCCGGAAAAACAACGGATATTTTTACCGAAACGCTCGGGCTGACCTTCGGGGCTTTTTCGTCCTGGCCCTGGCCGTTTTACTTCTATCGGCCGGCCAGGGCATGGCCGCCGAAACCGGGAGACCGGGGCCGTCCGTCGCCCTGGACCCCGACACGGCGACACTGCTGGAAACCGGTCGCTGGTTGGAGGCCCTTGATCGGCTGCTCCCCGCTTTTCAGCAACCGGAATCGGACCCCAATCTTCAATTTTACATCGCCCTTTGCTACAAGAAAATCGGTGGGAACGCGCTGGCGGAAAACCGGTCGGCGACGGCCATCGACGCCTTTGACCGGGGGCTTCGGTTCGCGCCCGGAGACCCGGACCTCTATCTCGGTCTGGGAAACGCCTATCTCATGGCGTCGGATTACGCCGCCGCCGGGTCGGCCCTTGAAGAGGCCATCGCCCTGCGCCCGGAGGATCCGTCGGCCCACCGCCGCCTCGGCCGTCTTTACTACCTCACGGACGACGCCGAATCGGCCCTCTACCACTGGGAACGGGCCCTCGAATTCGGCGGTCCTGATCCGGCCCTGGCCTCCCGCCTGGAACGGTTGCGGCGTCAACTGTCCGCGTCCCGCCATTTCGAGACAGTGGCCGACCACCGGTTTTCGGTCCGGTTCGACGGCGAGCGGAACCCGGAACTCCGGGACATCGTGCTGGAGATGCTGGGCGACGCCGCCTTCGAAATCGGTCAGCGGCTCAATATCTGGCCCAATCGACAGATCGGCGTGATGCTCCTGACCCGGACCGCCTTTTTCGATGTCACCGGATCGCCCGGATGGGCCGCCGGCATCTATGAAGGGCAGATCAAGGTGCCGGTGGCCGGTTACCGCCGCGATCTCCTCGAAACGGTCCTCCACCACGAATACGTCCACGCCGTCCTCTTCGACTTTCTGTCGGACCGCTGTCCCTGGTGGCTCAACGAAGGGCTGGCGCAGTATTTTTCCCCCGACCCCCACGGCAACCGGCGGAAACACGACATCGCCCGGGACATCCTTTCGGACGGTCATCGCCCGTCGCTGTCGGATTTGCCCCGTCGCCTGACCGCCGAGCCCCAGGCCGCCGTCGCCGCCTATTCCCTGGCCCTTTCGGCCACGTCCTATCTCATCGACGCCTTCGACCTGTTCAGCCTTCAAAGCCTGCTGGAGGGACTTCGGGACGGGATGTCTCCCGAAGCGGCCATGAGGGCCGCCATCGGTTATTCCATGGCGGATTTCGAAGCGGAATGGATCGCCAGCGTCCGGCGTGCATCCAGATAAGGAAGGGTATAGGGGATCGTCCGCCATCGGACGTCCGGTCCATGCGTGGAACGGCACTCCCTGATCTCCGCCTCGACCTCCTCCGGCCGGCCTTTCATGGCGATGCACAGGCCGTTTGGCGCCAGCAGCGGACGGGCCATGGAAAAAAACCGGGACAATTCGGTCACGGCCCTGCATATGACCGCATCGAACCGGTCTTCG
>JAABTM010000433.1 GCA_011389855.1 Desulfobacteraceae bacterium | reverse complement strand
CACCACCCTCTCCAACGAGGGCAATATCCGGATGGCCGCCACCCTGCCCAAGGTCCACGTCGCCGTCATGGGCATGGAGCGGGTGGCGGCCCGACTGAGCGACCACGCCATCCTCTTCCGGCTGCTGGCCATGGGCGCCGCGGCCCAGCAGATGGCCGGTTACGTCTCCTACGTCGGCGGACCGGCCGGACCGGACGCGGCCGACGGCCCCGAGGAATTTCATTTGGTGATCCTGGACAACGGCCGAAGCCGCATCCTGGCCGACGCGGAATTCCGGGAGATGCTCCAGTGCATCCGGTGCGCCGCCTGTCTCAATATCTGCCCGGTTTACGGCGAGATCGGCGGTCATGCTTACGGCTACCCTTACTCCGGTCCGGTGGGCGCGGTGGTCGCGCCGCTGCTGGTGGGCGTCAACCGGGCCAGGGATCTCTGCCAGGGAGAAACCCTCTGCGGGGCCTGCCGGGACGCCTGCCCGGTGGCCATCGACATCCCGCGCATGCTGCTGGCCCTGCGGGCCAAACTGGCGATGGGCGACGACCGGTGGAACGTGGCGCCGGTCAGCCCGGCGGAGCTGGCCGCCTACCGGCTCTGGTCCCGACTCATCGGGAATCGGCGTATTTACGAGATGTGTCTCCGCGCCGCGGGCATCGGCGGACGGCTGTTCGCTCGCAAGGACGGAACGCTTGGCCGGCTGCCGGGCCCGCTCTCCGGATGGACCCGCACCCGGAACCTGCCGACGCCGGCGTCGAAATCGTTCATGCGGCGGTGGAAAGAAACGGTGGAAAAGGAGGGACCCCGCCATGACTGATCCCAAACGAACCGCTTTTCTCAAAAGGGTCCGCTCCGCCCTGGGCGACCCGGTCCGGGATGCGGCGTCGGTCCGGACGGCCTTTGCAGACCCCGATCCTGAAACGACGGCGGGATTGCGAAAAACAGTAAGCGACCGAAGCCCCGAAGAACGGGCAGTCCTGCTGGACCGCCTTGCCGAGGCCGCCGGCCCGCTCAACATTCAATTGCGCCGGGTGCATGACGAGACCGCCGCCGCCGGCGCTATCGTCGAGATCGTCCAAAGCCGCCCGCCGGAATGGGGCGGAGAAAAACGGGTCGCGGCCTGGGACCATCCGCTGATCGCATCCCTTAATCTGGAGGGGGCGCTGGCGGGGCTGGGCGTTCCGGTTTTCCTGACGCGGCCGAGAGAAGTTGATCGTGAAGCCGTCCGAAAGGCGGTGAACGCGGCTTATATCGGCGTCACATCGGCCGAATGGTGCGTGGCGTCCACGGCGACCCTCGCGTGCCGGAACCATCCCGGCATGCCCCGTTCGGTCTCCCTCGTGCCATCCATCCACGTCGCCGTCATCCGCGCCGGCCAGGTGGTGGCCGATTTCCATGAGTTATACGCGTTGCTGAACGCCGAACTGGATGAAGAGGGCAGGGGACTCACCGATGCCATGACCTTTATCACCGGCCCAAGCAAAACCGCCGATATCGAGGCGACGCTGGTGCATGGGGCTCATGGGCCGAGGGAATTGCATTTGGTGGTGATCGACGGGTGACGCGGATCAGGTTTTGGGCGAGCCATTTCTTGGATGCGCCCGGCACGTCTCCTTTTATCGGCTTTCCATTCGTATCTGGTCGATGAGCCGGGGCAGTTCCTCCACCATATACAATGGCAGAGACAGAAGTCGAAACTCGGCTGTTTCCATCCCTTGTTTGCCGGCCGTCGAATGGCGTACGCGTCGCCATCCCGGCATGTTGAGGTCAAAGCGTACCGCAATGTCGGTTTGTTTCCGCAATTAGCGGATTTTTCTTCCCGAACCCAGTAGCAGACCTGCGGCGGCTGATTTTTGACGGCAACCAGGTGCTGCCCGATGAATTGTTCCGCCAGGGCGCCTTCGTTGACCAGCTCCTTATCCATGAACGAACTGATGTACAGCCAGTCATTTCCGCAAATATGGTTGGCGATGCCGATGTCCATGAAAATCAGTTTGTAGGTTTTTTCGCTGGTGCCCGCTTGCAGCGGAAGACCGGAGCAGTGGCTGTGATGGACACGGTGACATACGCGGGCCTTGACCAGCAGATCGATGACGTCCTTTATCTCGTTTGCCCGGTGTTCCGCTGAAATGTTGCTGTATTTGATTTTTTTGCCCAACAGAAGGGGGATTTGCCGAAACACCTTTTGCATCAGGGCCAGTTCTTTGTGTTTGGCGTAAAAAAAAGGGGGTGTTTGTCAATCGCCATGTTTTCTGCGGGGCGTGGGGTCTTTCCGAATTCCATTCATCAAATATATCTTCTTCGTTTATTACTTGACAATTAAGCGATCACTCCCGTATATCCATCGGTGCGCTGATTGTTGGTTTGACTGGGTGGACTGGGTGGACGGGGTGGACTGAGTGGACGATGTGGACAGGGTGGACGAAGAGCCGTGGTGGATCGCGGTTTTGGGAAGTGAAAACTTTTACCCGGATAAGTAAGGAAAAAGGGGGCGCCATGAAAAAAACATTTTGCATCATTGTGGGTATGCTGGCGGCGTTTTCGATTCTGTGGGCCGCGCCGGCCTTTGCCGCCAAGACCATCAAGGTGGGCATCGTGGACTGCTACAGCGGCCCGCCTTCCACTTACACCAACGACGTCCGGGACGCCTTTAAGCTGGCCACCGACCGGATCAACGCCGAAGGCGGCGTGCTGGGCCGCCGGATCGAATTCGTCACCCGGGACAGCAAGTTCAAGGTGGACATCGGCCTGAGCGCGGCCAAGGAGCTGATCATGAGGGAAGGCGTCGACATCCTCATGGGCACCATCAACAGCGCCCTGGCCCTGGCCATTTCGGATCTGGCCCGGCGGGAGAAGATTCCGTTTTTCGCCACCTTTTCCAAGTCGGCCAAGATCACCGGCGAGAAGGGGCATCGGTATGTTTTCTCCATGAACGAAAACACCGCCATGGCGGGCAAGGCCGGCGCCGTGGGGCTGGCCGGGCGGCCCTACAAGAAATACTGGATCGCCGGCGACGACTATGAGTACGGCCACGCCATCGCCGACGGCGTCTGGGAGAACCTGAAAAAGCTCAAACCGGAAGTGGAACTGCTGGGACAGTCCTGGTGGAAGGTGGGCGAGCCCGACTTCACGCCCTACATCACGGCCATCCTGGCGGCCCGGCCCGATGCGGTGATCGTGGCCACCGGCGGCCGGGACTGCGTCCCGTTCCTCAAGGCGGCCAAGGCCACGGGTTTCAACAAGGAGGTGCCGTTTTTCATGCACACGGCCACCGAGCTGTCCACCCTTCTGCCCCTGGGCGAGGAAGCGCCTGAAGGGGTGCTGGGGACCTCCAATTATTATTTCTACTATCCGGATACGCTCCAGAACCAGGCGTTTGTGAAGGATTTCCAGGCCGCTTTCGGCCGGTATCCCAAGGTGGGGGCGCTGTACGGCTACATCACGGCGACCTTCATCGCCCGGGCCTATGAAAAGGCCGGCGAAGTGGATACGGAAAAGTTCATCGACGCCCTGGAAGGCATGATCGTGGACAGCCCCGTGGGGCCGTTG
>JAABTM010000146.1 GCA_011389855.1 Desulfobacteraceae bacterium | reverse complement strand
TCACAGTTCAAAACCATTGCCGTCTACCGCGTAATCCCCCGATTCGACGATTTCAGGAAATCGACGAAAGCAACCACTTCCGGAACCAGTTCCACCTCGGCCCGGACCCGTTCCATGGCTTCGTTGAGGGTCAGGCCGATGCGGAAGATGATCCGGTAGGCTTTTTTGAGCTGGGAGAGGGTCCCCTGGGACATGCCGTGGCGCTTCAACCCCACGGTGTTGAGACCGTGGAGGGTGGCCCGGTCGCCGGCGGCGATCACATAGGGGGGGATGTCCTTGACCACCGCCGATTTGCCGCCCACGTAAGCGTAATGGCCGATCCGGACGAACTGATGGATGGCCACCAGCCCGCCCACCGTGACGTGGTCGCCGATCTCGATGTGGCCCGCCAGGGTGGCGGCGTTGGCCAGGATCACCTGTCGGCCGGTCTTGCAGTCGTGGGCGATGTGGCTGTAGGCCATGAGATAGTTTTCTTCGCCCACTTCGGTGATGCCGCCGCCGAATTCGGTGCCGCGGTGAACGGTGACGAACTCCCGGACGATGGTGCCTTTTCCAATCTTGAGATAGGTCTTTTCCCCGCCGAATTTGATGGCCTGGGGGACGGCGCCCAGGGCGGCGAACTGGAAGATCCGGCATCCGGGCCCGATGGTCGTATAGGGGTCGATGACGACGTGGGAACCGATCTGGGTTTCGGCGCCGATGAAGACGTTCTCCCGGATGACGGCGTAGGGGCCGACTGTGACCGTCGGGTCGACTTCGGCGCCGGGATCGACGATGGCGGTGGGGTGGATCATAGGGCTGAAGCCTCCTCTCCGGGCGTCTCCTCGCCGATGGTGGCCATGAACTGGGCTTCGGCCGCTTTTGCGCCGTCCACGAGAGCGACGCCTTCCATTTTCACGGCCTTGGCCCTGGACTTGAGAATGTGAAGGTCGAGGATAAGCTGATCGCCGGGAACCACCGGTCTCCTGAAACGGACCTTGTCGATGGACATGAAATAAACCGGCAATCCCCGCTTTTCCGGCGGCAGGCTTTCCATGAACAGGACCCCCCCGGCCTGGCCCATGGCCTCCACGATGAGGACCCCCGGCATGATGGGCAGTCCTGGAAAATGGCCCTGGAAAAAAGGTTCGTTGATGGTGACGTTCTTGAGCGCCCTGATCCGGTCCCCCGGGCGCATCTCCAGCACCCGGTCCAGCAGGATGAACGGGTAGCGGTGGGGAAGGTACGCCAGAATGCGGCGAATATCCAGGGGCGACGCGGGCGTTTGGGGCGCCGTTGTGGGATCAGCCATTGTCGTCCATCCTTTTGAGTCGTTTTTCCAGGGCGTCAACGGTTTTTTTGATCTCCGGCAACATGGGGATGATCCGCTGGACCCTTAGCCAGACCCGGTGGGGGATCCCCGGCGCTCCGGAGATCACCTCGCCGTCGTCGATGGATTTGCCGATGCCGGCCTGGGGGCCGATGGTCACGTTGTCGCCGATGGTCAGATGGCCGGAGACGCCCACCTGACCGGCCAGAATCGAATGGCGTCCGATGGTCGTGCTGCCGGCGATGCCCACCTGGGCCACCAGCAGGGTGTCTTCCCCCACGGTGACGTTGTGGGCCACGTGGACCAGGTTGTCGGTCCGCACGCCTCGGCGGATGAGCGTCTCGCCGAAGGTCCCCCGGTCGATGGCGTTGCCGGCGCCGATCTCCACGTCGTCTTCGATGCGGACGATGCCGGTGTGGGGGATCTTCCGCCAACCGCTTCCCTCCGGCGCCCACCCGAAGCCGTCGCTTCCGATGACGGACCCCGCCTGAATCGTCACCCGGTCGCCGATGCGGCAGCCGTCGCCGATAAAGACGTTGGGGCCGACGACCACGTCGTCCCCCATGACGACCCCGTCGCCGATGACCGCGTGGGGATGGATGACGGCGTTTTTGCCCAGGGTCGCGTCGTCGCCGATCACGGCGAATGGGGCCACGGCCGCGTTGTCGCCGGCGGAGAAATTCCCGCCGATGTGGGCCGAGGGGCTGATGCCCGCCGCCGACCCCATCCAGCCGGGCCGATGGGGCGGATGGAACCGGGCCAGGACTTTGGCGAAGGCCGCCTGGGGGTATTTCGTCCGCACCAGGGGCTTGTCGGACGGCCCTTGAAATCCGTCCGGCACGAGCACCGCGCCGGCCCCGGTGGCGGCGAGCGCCTTGAGGAATTTGGGCTGGGCCGCGAAGGTGATCTGGTCCGGCCTGGCCGATTCAAAGGGGGCCGCCCCCCGGATCGGGCCGGCCGGATCGCCCTCGGCCCCGCCGTCCACCAGGTCGGCGACCTCCTGGAGGGTGAGCGCCTTGGGGGTCTCGTTATCCCGCTTCATCAGTTGCGCCGGTCGTATTCCCGGATCATCTTGTCGGTGATGTCCACCGAATTCTCGGCGTAGAGAATACCTCCTGGAGGGTGAGCGCCTTGGGGGTCTCGTTATCCCGCTTCATCAGTTGCGCCGGTCGTATTCCCGGATCATCTTGTCGGTGATGTCCACCGAATTCTCGGCGTAGAGAATTCCCATCTTTTCCATGATGAGGGTGAACCCTTCTCTTTTGCCGATGTTTTCGACGATATCGAAGAACTCTTTCTGGATCCGCTGGATGAGCCGGGCTTCGAATGCCTTGAAGTCGTTCCGGTATTTCTTCTGGAGCGACTTGGCGTCGTTGATTTTAATGCGGATCTCCCGGGCCTTCTCTTCCCGTTTTTCGCTGCTCATGACCAGGGCGTCCCGTTCGAGCTGGTCCTGGAGACTTTGGATCTCGTTGCCCTTCTGCTGAAGGCTGGCTTCCAGTTGTTCGGCCTTCCGCTTGATCTCGTCCTGGGCCGCCTTGCCGGCCTTGGATTCCTTGAGAACCCGCTGAAAGTCGATGACGCCGATCTTGATGTCGGCGGCCATGGCCGGAAGGGCCAGCAGCGTCGCCAGGCAGGCGACCGTCAAAGCGATGGCAAACCGTCGCATATGTCCTCCTTTTGGTGTCGTCTTCATTAAAGATTAAAAAGTGCTGCAAGATTAAAATGCGCTGCCCATGGTGAATTCCCACCGGCCGCCGCTGTCCTCGCCCTCGCGGGGGTCGAGGATGTATCCGTTCTCGATCCGGATGGGGGTCGAGGATGTATCCGTTCTCGATCCGGATGGGGCCCATGGGCGAATACCAGCGGAAGCCGAAGCCGGCGCTTTCCCTTGTCACCCCCAGATCGAAATCCTGGTCCTCGTCATAGACATTGCCCGCATCGAAAAAGAGGACGCCCACGACGCCGGCCTCTTTTACCAGCGGGATCAGGTATTCGATGTTGAGCTGGGCGAACTTGACGCCGCCGATCTTGTCGCCGTTCTCATCATAGGAACTGATGTCCCGCCAGTCAAACCCCCGGAGGGAGTTCATGCCGCCCAGGTAGAACCGTTCGTAGTCGGGCAGCTTGCCGTTGCTGTTTTCCTCAACGTATCCGGCCCGGCCATGGATAAACCCAACGGTGCCCCAGAAGAGCGGGAAATACTGCCCGACCTCTCCCATGTATTTAATGAATCCCACATCGCCGCCCAGTCCCGCGTATTCGACGGATATGCTGTGGTCCCCGCCCTCGGTGGGGTTGAACATCCGGTCCCGGGAGTCGTAGCGAAGCGTCGTGGTCACCGCGCTGGTGACGTTTTCGCCCGACAGCTCCCGCACCAGGTCCGAGGCGTCGTCGGTGATGTTGTTGATGTCGGCCAGTTCGTAGGAATAAGAGAGGTAGAGCCGGGTATAGTCGGCCACCGGATACCCGAACCGGAGTCCGCCGCCGGTGCTGTCCTTGTCGTAGGTGTCGTAGTCCCGGTCCCAGTTGTAGAGGTCGAACCCGGCGGAGAGCGGGATGTCGAAAAGCCAGGGTTCGGTAAAGCTGAAGGTGTAGCGGCTGGTGGTGCCGCCCACTTCGGCTTTGAGCTGGACGGTCTGCCCGCGGCCGAAAAGGTTCCGCTGGGAGATTGAGGCCATGGCGAAAAGGTTCTCCACGCTGCTGTACCCGCCGCCGAAGGAGAAGGTGCCGGTGGGCTTTTCGGAGACGTCGATCTTCAGGATCATCTGGTCGTCGGCGCCGCCCCGCACGGTGTTGACGTTGACGTCCTCGAAATAGTCGAGCCGCTGGAGGTCGCGGATGGATCGCTTGAGGCGCTTTCCGCTGTAGCGCTCCTTTTCGATGACCTTGAGCTGCCGCCGGATCACCTTGTCCCGGGTCTTGACGTTGCCGCTGATGATGATTTTTTCGAAGAAGACCGGCTTGCCTTTTTGTATCCGATAGGTGATGTCCACGGTGAGGTCGTCGGGGTTCTGCTTGATGAGGGGGCCCACGTCTGCGTAGGCGTAGCCTTCGTCGGCGTAGATGTCGGTGAGGGCCAGCACGTCCTTCCGGACGGTTTCACGGCTGTAGTATTCCTTGTCGTTGATGGCGACGGCGGTTTTCAGTTCCGCTTCGGTCTTGATGATGTCCCCGTCGATGTCGACCCGGCCGACCCGGTACTGGGCGCCCTCGGCGATTTTGATGGAGACGTAGATCCATTCGTCCTCGTATCGGACCTGGGGATCCGACACCCGGGCCTGGATGTAGCCGTTGTTGTGGTAGAAGGCGGTGATTCGGGCCGCGTCCTGATTGAGATCCTCCGGGTTGAGTTCGCCGGACGAGGTGATCCAGGAGAAAAACCCCTTTTCAGAGGTCTTCATCAGCTTTTTGAGTTCCTTGTCCGTATAGGCGTCGTTGCCCTGAAACGTGATGGTCTTGATGTGGATCTTGGACCCCTCGTCGACGATTAATTCCAGGTCCGCCTGGTTGTTTTTCAGCCGCTCCACCCGGTATTCGACATTCACGTTGTGGTAGTTCTTTTCTTTGTAGAAGGTTTCGATCCGCTTGACGTTGTTTTCCACCGAAAAAATGTTGAGGATCGATCCGGTGCCGAGGCTGATGTTGGCCCGGATCTCCTCGTCGTCGAAAACCCGGTTTTTGAGGATGTTGATGTACCGGATGGTCGGCTTTTCTTCGACCCGGTAGACCACCACCTTGCCCCCCGGCGCCTCTTGGGTTTCCGCGCGCGCGTCGTCGAAATAGCCCATGGACCAGATGGCCCGCAGATCCCGGGAAAGGGCCTTGGGCAGGTAGACGTCGCCGGGTTCGGTCTCGATCACCCGGCGGATGGCGTCGTCCCCGATGCGGTTGTTGCCCCGGATGTCGATCCGCGCCACCGGTTCCCGCCTGAACAGGGCGATGCCGAAATCCCGGGAGAGATCCTTGACGATCAGGGGCAGGGTCTCGATGCTCTCGCCTTCCACGTAGAAAGTCCGCAGCGGCTTGCGGCCGTAGACGTCGATCATCCTGGCGTCGATGGAAAATTTCTCCCCGATCCAGGTGAGGCTCCCCCAGATGACGTAATCCGCCGCCAGCCGCCGCCCCATTGCCTGGATTTCCGGCTGGGTCCTGGCGATGACGGCCCCGGGCGGTTCCACGATGACGGCGCCTTCGTCCCGGAGATGGCCCCGGATGACTTCGGGAATCCGGGTCTTCAGATAGGCCAGCGGCTGCTGGGAATGGACCTCGAAGGGCAGGACCGTCACCCGGACCCGTTCTTCCTGAGCCCGACCCGGAGACGCAAAAGAGAAGAGGAGGATCAGGGCCAGAAGCCCGGTTCGCGCCGCGAGAGGGAACTTTTTATTCATGTCTGCCTCATTTCCGTTACCTGTCCGTCCACAAGGGTCACCCGGCGGGTCATATAATCCGCCAGTTCCGTGTTGTGGGTGACCACCATCAGGGTCATGCCCAATTCCCGGTTGAGTCTGTAGAGCAATTCATGGACCGCCTCGCTGTTGCCCTTGTCGAGGTTGCCCGTGGGTTCGTCCGCCAGCAGCAGGGCGGGTTTCAGCACCAGGGCCCGGGCCAGGGCCACCCGTTGCTGTTCGCCGCCCGAGAGATCGGTGACCCGGTGGCGCATCCGGTTTTGGAGTCCCATGCGCGACAACAGGTCCCCGGCCGCTTCCCGGGCCCGGGCCTGCGTCCGGCCGTTGATCAGGGCCGGCATCATCACGTTTTCCAGGGCGCTGAACTCGGCCAGCAGGTGGTGAAACTGGAAGACGAAGCCGATGGACCGGTTGCGGAACCCGGCCAGGGCCTCGTCGGTGTAGCCGAAAACATCCGTCCCGTTGAACAGGAGTTGCCCGCTGTCGGGCCGGTCGAGGGTCCCGATGATGTGGAGCAGGGTCGATTTGCCGATGCCCGACGCCCCCACCACCGCCAGGGTCTCCCCGGCCGCCACGTCGAAATCCACATCCCGGAGGATGACCAGCCGGTCCCCGCCGCCGCTGACGCTGGGAAAGCTTTTGGTGACCCCCCTGAGGGAGATGAGTGGGGCGTTGCCGCTATCGCCGCTGCCGCTACCCATACCGCAGGGCCTCCACCGGGTCGAGGCGTGACGCCTGCCGCGCCGGATAGAGCGTGGCCAGATAGCAGATGAGCATGGCCGCGCCGGCGGTCAGGATCACGTCCAGGGCCTCCAGCTCGACCGGCAGGGTGGTAATATAGTATACATCGGCCGGCAACTCAATGAACTTGTACTGTTTCAGCAGGGTGCAGAGGATGAACCCGAAGAGAACCCCGAGGAAGGTGCCGATGGCGCCGATGGTCATTCCCTTGTAGACGAAGATCCGCCGGATGGACCGGTCCGCGGCGCCCATGGCTTTGAGGATGGCGATGTCCCGGGTCTTTTCCATCACCATCATGATCAGGGAGGACGCGATGTTGAAGGCGGCCACCAGAATGATCAGGGCCAGGATGATGAACATCACCGTCTTTTCCAGCTTCAGGGCCGAAAAGAGGTTGTGGTTCATCTCCATCCAGTCCTTGGCCCAGTAGGGGAATCCGAGGCCGGCGGCGATCTTGTCGCCGATTTTGTCGGCTTTGTAGACGTCGGTCACCCGGATTTCGATGCCGGTCACGGCGTCGTCCATGCGGAGCAGCCTCTGGGCGTCTTCCAGGTGCATGTAGGCCAGGGAACTGTCGTACTCGTACATCCCCGATTCGAACAGCCCCGCCACCTTGAACCGCTTCATGGCCGGCAGGTGGCCCATGGGGGAGAGCATCCCCCGGGGCGAAATAACGTAGACGCTGTCGCCGGTGATCACGCCCAGGTTGCCCGCCAGCCCTTTGCCGAGGATGACGCCGCCGGGGCCGTCGGTTGCGTTCAGCGCCCCCAGACGTTCCAGGGCGTCCGGCTCCATTTTCTGGATGACCTTCCCGGCGGTCGCCGGATCGATGCCCCGGATCACCCCGCCGGAGAGCCCGCCGGCTGACCGTAGCATGGTCTGGGAGTAGACGAAAGGGGTGGCGGCCTCCACGCCGGAGACGGTCTCGATGTCGGAAAGTATCCGCCGGTGGTCGGTGAAATCGCCGCCGTGGCGCATGAGGATTATGTGGGATTCGACCCCCAGGATCCGCGACTTGAGATCCTTTTCGAACCCGGCCATCACCGCGATTACGATGATCAGCGCCATGACCCCCACGGTCACCCCGGCGATGGACAGCAGGGTGATCAGGGAGATGAAAGTCTGTTGCTTGGCCTTGAGGTAGCGGCCGCTGATGAAGCGTTCAAAGGACATGGGTTCGGTGGGTGGTCCGGATCTCCTATGCCCGTTTCATGTGGGGAAACAGGATCACCTCCCGGATGGAGGCGGCGTCGGTGAGGAGCATCGCCAGCCGGTCGATGCCGATGCCTTCGCCGGCCGTGGGCGGCATGCCGTATTCCAGGGCTTCGATATAGTCGTCGTCCATGAGATGGGCCTCCTCGTCGCCGGCGTCACGGTCCGAGACCTGCTGGAGAAACCGGCCCCGCTGGTCCTCGGGATCGTTGAGTTCCGAAAACCCGTTGGCGATCTCCCGGCCGCCGATGAAAAGCTCGAACCGGTCGGTCAGGTCGGGAATCGTATCGCTTCTGCGGGAAAGCGGCGAGACCTCCACGGGATAGCCGGTGATGAAGGTGGGCTGGATCAGCTTGGGCTCCACCAGGGCGTCGAAAACCTTGGTGATCACTTTGCCCAGCCGGCCCGTCTTGGTCATTTTGATCCCCTTCTCTTCGGCGAATGTGATCAGGCCCGCCTTGTCCGTGAGCAGCTCCGGCGGGACCCCGCCCATCTCCTCCAGGGCACCCCGCCCATCTCCTCCAGGGCCGCGGCCATGGTGATCCGCCGCCAGGCGCCGCCCATCTCGATGGTCTCGCCGCCGTAGGCGATGGTGGTAGAGCCGGCCACCTGTTGGGCCACGTAGGCGAACATCGCCTCGGTCAGGTCCATCAGGTCTTCGTAGGTGGCATAGGCCTGGTAGAACTCGAGCATGGTGAATTCGGGGTTGTGCTGGGTGGAGACCCCTTCGTTCCGGAAATTCCGGTTGATCTCGAAAACCCGTTCGAAGCCCCCCACCACCAGCCGCTTCAGGTAGAGTTCCGGCGCGATCCGCAGGAACAGTTCCATGTCCAGGGCCTTATGGTGGGTCCGGAAGGGGGTCGCCTCGGCGCCGCCGGGGATGGGCTGCATCATGGGGGTTTCCACCTCCAGGAAGTCCCGTTCCAGGAGAAACTCCCGGACGGCCTGGGTGATGCGGCTCCGCTTGATAAAGATCTCCCGGGTCTCCGGGTTCATCATCAGGTCGAGATACCGCTGGCGGTAACGCTTTTCCGGGTCCTTGAGGCCATGAAATTTTTCCGGCAGGGGACGGGTGGTCTTGGAGAGGAGCCGCAGACCCTCGGCCAGCAGGGTCCATTCACCGGTTTTGGTCTGGAAGACGGGGCCGGTCAACCCGATGAAATCGCCCACATCCAGCCCCTTGAAGAGCGCGTAGGCGTCGTCGCCCACTTTGTCTTTCCGGATGTAGGCCTGCATCTGGCCGGTCCGGTCCCTGAACCGGATAAAGCTGCTCTTGCCGAACCGGTTGATGGCCATCATCCGGCCGGCCGCGGTGAAGACCGGTTCCGTGTCGGTGATCGCGGACGAGTCGGCGATGAGGGTTTGAATCTCTTTAATGGTATGATGTACCCGGAAATCGTTGGGAAAGGGGTGAACCCCCGCCGATTTGAGGTCGTTGAGTTTTTGTCGTCGTTTTTCCAGTAGGTCGCTAGTTTTGTCCATTTTCGCTCGCTGTCGTGCGTGTGGGCCGCTTGAAAACCCCGTAAACAAGAAAAGTTAAGCAAACGACTTTAGGGGATTTCGCCGAGGGTGTCAAGAGCCGATTCGGTCCGCGAGCGCGGTCAGACGGTGTATTCGGCCACGATGGCGTCGAGTTCCCCGGCAATTTCCCGGAGGCGTTCCGACGACCGGGTGGAGGCGGCGGCCGATGAGACGAAATGGTCGATCCCCTCGGAGATCTGTTTCAGGGTGAGGAGGATCTGCTCGAAGGCCTGGACCTGCTGGTGGATCGATTCGGTGATGGTCCGGGCCGACTCGGCGGAGGTTTCCGACGACGACCTGATCCCCCCGAAGACCTCCTCCAGGTGAGTGGAGCGCCGCCACCCCTGGGCGATCCGCTCCGTGCCATCCTCGGAGGTGAGGATCAGGTCGTCGGCGGCCTTCTGGATCTCCACGATCCGGCCCTTGATCTCGGACGTGGCCGACCGGGTGTTGTCGGCCAGCCGCCGGATTTCGGTGGCCACGATCTCGAAGCTCTTCCCGGCCTCCCCGGCGGCCGAGGCCTCCAGTTCGGCGTTGAAGGCGATGATCTTGGTCTGTTCGGCCACGGCGTTGACCACGCCGACGATTTCCCAGATGTTTTTGACGTGGTCCCCCAGCCCCTTGATGCCGTCGATGACGCGCTGATTGGCCTCCCGGATATCCTCCATCTTCTCCTTGTTATCCCGGATGACGGAAAATCCGGTCTCCACCGCCTCCCGGGTCTCGTCGGCGGTGCGGGTCACTTCCTGGATCCGGGTTTCGACGTGCTTGGAGAGCCGGTCGGAAGGACCTGCTTCGAGAGCCGGTCGGAATCCTCCATGGTGGAGACCACTTCCTTGACCGAGGCCGCCTGGGCGTTGGCGGTGGTCTCCACCTCCCGGGAAGTGGCCGACAGATCCTGGACCGCTTCGTTGAGGACGTCGGTGGCGTTCTTGATGCGGATCATCTGGGCCCGGAGGGTGGCGATAAAGGCGTTGAAATACCCCGCCAGCCGTCCGACTTCGTCCCCGGAGCGGACCGGGATCTCCTGGGTCAGGTCGCCGCCGTGTTCCGACAGCTCCCGGGTCCGGTCGATGAGGCGGGAGAGGGGGCGGCCGAACTGGTAGACGAGGAAGAGCGACACGGCGCCCATGATGAGGCCGATGATGGGCAGGGCCGCGAAGAGCATGTCCCGGGTGATCTCGGCGGAGGGGGCCAGGGCCTCGGCCCGGTCGATCTCGGCGATCACCGCCCATCGGGCGTCGAAGATCCGGGCCGGCGCGTAGGAGCTGAGGACGGGGATGCCGCGGTAGTCGGGGAAGATGTCCCTCCCGTTTTGGCCCGCCAGGGCCCGCTCGGCGGCCGGCGTCTCCACCGCCAGCACCCCGATGGTGGTGTCGAGGCGCTGGACCAGCGGATCCTTCAGGTCGTCGATGAACCGGCTGTCGTTTCGCATCATATGGTCGGGGCCCACCAGGTAGCTCTCCCCGCTCTCCCCCAGGCCGGCGGATTCGTAGTGGCCCCCGAAGGTCATGATCCGGTTGATCCGGTCGATGGGGATCTGGACGATGAGGACCCCGATGGCGACGCCGTTGTCGACGATGGGCGTGCCGATAAAGGAGGCAGGCAGGTTGTAGGAGGGCTCGTAGGGACGGAAGTCATCAAAAGCGATGCCGCCGGGCGCCAGCTTCCGGGCCGCCCGGAAGGCCCGGGCCAGCCCGGTGTCCCGGTAGGGGCCGTCCAGGAGGTTGGTGACGAAGTCCTGCTCCTTGAAATCGGTGTAGAGGACCGTCCCCTTCAGGTCGACGATGAAGATATCGTAGAGGTCGAAGTTGTGGAGAAAGGTCTTGAGGGTGGGGTGGAACCGGGCGTGGGCCGCGCCGTAGGCGAAATCGACCACCGGCGGACGGAGGAGGGCGTCCCGCTCGCCGGCCGGGTGGGGGTTTTCGGCGATATAAAGGTACTGGGCGATCCGGCCGCTTTCGGTTTTGGGGAGGTAGGCTTCGGCGGGCCGGCGGTCCGCGCCCCGGGGCACGTCGTAGTTTACGTGGTTCAGGTAATGGGCGCCGTAGAAATCGGTGAGGGTCCGCTCCACCAGGGCCATGGAGACGGGAACCTCGTCGGCGATCCGGTAAAAGCCTTCTTCGAAGGCGGCCAGGGCGAACCGGACCGTTTCGTCGGCGGCCAGGGAGACGAGGAGCCGGCCCATGAGGTCCATGTAGTTTTCGATGTGCTCCCGGGCCCCTTCCCGGATGGAGGTGAGCTGGTCCAGGCGGTCCCGGACCAGGGCGCTCCGGGTAGTCTTCACGGCGATGAGGCTGACGCAGACGCCCAGAAGCAGGATGGAGGCCAGACTGCCCAGGATGATTTTGACCTGAATGCCGCGTTCCTTGAATCGCATGGGTCCGTCCTTTCGATGGCGGAATGGGGAGTCGGGTGGAGCGGGAAACAGTGACGCCGCCTCTTTCCGGATCCATGGGATTGCGCTAAGATTGCCGAAAAAGAGGCGTCCGACCAAGGCGTCTCGACCCGGGCGTCTCGAAAAAGATTTTGACTTTCCGGGAACATTGTAGGATACATTTCGCAATATTCGGATCGCTTGTCAAGGGGAGCGTGCATGATGGATGGAAAGCGGTTTATCCGTAGGTTTTTCGCCTCGGAGATGATCGGCGCCTTTCTGGGCGCGCCGGTGGCGGTGGCCTATGTACTGCTGCTGATCCGGTTCACCCCCGGCGAGGTCCGCACCATCGTCGCCGCGGCCGCGGTGATGACGGCGGCGGTGGTCCTGCTCATGGCCGCGCCCACCAATCATCTCCTGACCCGGGGGCTCCGGGAGGCTATCGACGGACTGGCCCGGGGCGATCTCGACTCGGCCGGGGCCGAGCGGCTCTTCCGCCGCCTCAACCGGCTACCCTACTGGCACGGCTTCTGGATCTTCGCCCGCATCGCCATCGGGATCTTCCTCATCGCGCTCTACCTCGTTTTTTGGCGGTCCATGCCGCCGGTCCAGATCTTTTCCGGATTTTTCCTGGCCGTCTC
>JAABTM010000145.1 GCA_011389855.1 Desulfobacteraceae bacterium | reverse complement strand
GGTGGGGTCGGCATACAACTGAGTAGTAATCCCCATTACTGACGCAATCAGTTCATCTGGTGAATTATAGCCGAACATCCCGGCCATGGCGGGGTTGGCTGAAAGAAGCCGGCCTTCGGGGGTGGTGGTGATGATGCCTATGGGGGCATTTATGAAGATATCCTGGCCTTGTTTCGAGGAGGATTCGGAAAGATCTTTAGATGTGTGAATCTGAGACATGATTCGCGCCTACAAAGTAGATGATTCCAATAAAACCATTTTGAAACCGATCAGAGGGGGATAAGATAGGGCTTGCTCTTCTTCGCCAAGCCAGGAAAGGTAAGCCTCTTGTCCATTATAGCACGGTTGAATCATGGTGCAAGAGGAAAGTCATAAAATTCAAACATTCACGCAACCATATGACGCACCAAAGTCACTACATGTTCAGGACCGCCAAATTTTGAAATATTTATATCGGAGGCCTCCGCAGGCCGGCAAATCCGGCCCGCGGGCTTAAACATGAACTTGGGTTTAGTCCCCGGCAAATCGGCAAATCGGCAAATCGGCCACCGACAGAATCTCATTCATTCACGGGCATTGGGGTTTAGGTAATATATTGAGAGAGGTTAGCAGGGGATCGAGGCGATCAACGGAGATCGGGCCGAGGGGGATGCCGGCGGCGAAAAAGCCGCCGCCGGCGCGATCACGAGGGGGACGTGGCAACAGGAGAGTACATCGGCGGCCAACCGGTACTATTGTCGGTCCGCCTCGCTTATCATCTCGAACAATTCGACTTTCAACGGTTCGGCCAGCAGATCGCCGGCCTTGGCCTTGAAGGCGTTGAGATGGGGCGTTTCCAGGTGCTTGTCCAAATCCGCCTTAGATTCCCAGTTTTCGTAGAACATGAACAGGGCCGGGTCGTCTTTCGACCGGTGAAGGTCGTAATTGATGCAGGGCGGTTCGTCGCGGGTGGGTCCGACCAGGCCCATCAATTCCTCCCGTACCGCCTCTTCCTTGCCGGGTTTCGCCTTGATGTAAGCGACCACCGTCAGTTTTCCTTCGGCCATGAGCGCCTCCTTTTCAGGTTGGGGGTTTCGATTTCAGGAAACAGTCTACCCCTCGGCGCTGGTGGGGTCAATCCGTCTTTTGACCTCCGAAATCTTGTTGGCGGGAAAGCCGCCTTCTTTGGCGTGCTGCTCGATCATCTCCTTGTTGGGGGCGATGTAGACGCAGTAGATCTTGTCGTCGGTGACGAAGCTTTCCACCCACTGGATCTGCGGCCCCAAGCCCTGGAGCACCTGGCAGGATTTCTGTGAAATTCCCTGGACTTCGTCGTTGGATAAATTGCCCGCGCCGGGCAGCTCCCTTTCGATGATGTATTTGGGCATGGTAATCTCCTTTCAGTATTCGATTATGGTAATGGTTTTACGGCAACGCCTCCGCCGCATCCTCAAGCCCCAGTTCCGTCAGCTTCTCCCTGGTCGGGATGCCGGTCTCCTTGTCCCAGCCCCGAATCTCGTAGTATTCGTCCTTCATGGCCTCGAACTTGTCGCGGTCCAGCACTTCGCCGGCGTACTGGCCCTTCTGAAGCGGTTCCTCGAAAAATTTTTTGGGCAGGCTGTCGTCCTTCCGGCTCACGCCCTGGCGGACGTCGAACATCCGTTCCAGGTTCCGGACCCGCTCCGAAACGGCCATGATCCGGGCAATGTCCCAGTCCTTGCCCGTGACCGTATTGAAAACATCGGTGATCATGTTGACGTCGTTGTAGATGAACAGACCGTAGAGCCATTTGCAGACGCCCAGGTTGTCGGCCACCCGCTCCATGTGCTCGGAGATGACCGCGGACCGGGCCTTACCCTTGTAGGAGGTGGGGATGGCCGCTTCGGGCTCGCCGAACTGCTCGCCCGCCACCTGCTGGAACCAGTCGTTGGCGTGGTGCCAGTCCACCTCCAGGAGGCTGCCGCGCAGGGGCAGCGGATCGCCGCGATGGCCCACCGCCTGCATCAACCCCGTGCCCTTGAAGGACCGGAACTCGTAGGCGTGGGGCGCCAGTCCCTTGACCAGGTCCACCTTTTCCACGGCCTCGGGACCGATGGATTCGGCGAAGGCCATCTGACCCTGGGCCAGGAGATCGCCCACGCCCTCCCGTTCGCCGATCTTCCGGATCATCCCCAGGATCGCCTCCTTGCCGCCCCGCTCCATGGGGATGCCGTCGGTCTCCTTTTCGGTGATGATGCCGTGGTGGTAGAGTTCCATGAGCAGGCCCAGGGTGGCCGAGGTTTCGGTGCAGTCGATGCCCATCTTGTTGACCATCAGGGTGGCTTCCCAGAAGGTGTCCATGTCGAGGTTCCAGACCGCGCCGGTAAAGCCGCTGAAGGGCTCGCAGGAGGTGACCCCCTTGCCGATCCCGTCCACCGACAGGAAGTTCATGCACCGGTTGGGACAGCAGAAACAGCCGGTGTTCTTGAGCTGATGGTCTTCGACGTATTTGGGCGCCGCGTATTTTTCCAAGATGTCCTCCCAGCAGACATCCTCGAAATAGCCCACGGGGAAAAACCCCATCTGGTACATCATGTGGACGCCCCGGGCCACGCCCCACTGGGACAGCTCCTGGTAGGCGGGATGCTCCCGGATCTCGTGGTTGATCCTGATGGAGAGATCGAGAAATTCCTGGGGTTTGGCCACCCGAATTCCACCGGAGCCCCGGACCGCAACCGCCTTGAGGTTTTTGGACCCCATGACCGCGCCCATGCCGGTGCGGCCGGCCGCGTCCCCGGTTTCGGTGATGAGACAGGCGTACTTCACCTGTTTTTCGCCAGCCGGTCCGATGCAGACCACCTTGATCTCAGGGTCTCCGAGTTCCGACTGGATCATCTTCTGGGTCTCGAAGGTGTCCTTGCCCCAGATGTCGCCGGCGTCCCGGATCTCCACGTGGCCGTCGGTGATGTAAAGGTAGACCGGCTTGTCCGCCTTGCCCCGGATCACCAGGTGATCGAATCCGGCGAATTTCAGCTCCGGCCCCCAGTAGGCCCCGAAATTGGACTTGGCCCGGAGGTTGCTCATGGGCGACACGGCGGTCACGTCCACCCGGCCCGAGCCGGCCAGGGCGGTGCCGGAGAGCGGTCCGGTGTTGAAAATGAGCGGATTGTCCGGTCCCAGGGGATCGGATCCGGGTTTCCAGGCGTCGTAAATCAGCCGGACCCCCAGTCCCCGTCCGCCCAGGTACTGGTCCACATAGGGCTCCGTGGGTTCCGTGGTCGCCCGGCCGGTGCTAAGATCGACGTTGACGATGTTTCCAACCCATCCGTACATGGCTTACTCCTCCCCCAGTGCCTGCTTCACCAGCGACGGCATCCGGTCGGCGTTTTTGACGAGTTTGTGGTAGGTCTCCCGGGAGATCTCCTCGCAGGTCAGGGCGCCCGTGGGGCAGACCTTGACGCAGGTGGGGTCGCCGTCGCACAGGTCGCATTTCATCACCCGGCCCGTTTCGCCGTCCACGAAGGTGGCCCCGAAGGGACAGGCAAACACGCAGCTCAGGCACCCGATGCAACGATTCGCGTCGACTTCCATGGCGCCGGTGAGATGATTCCGAAAGGTGGCGCCCTTGGGACAGACCATTTCGCAGGCCGGCGTCTCGCACCGCATGCAGTTGACGGGAACGAAAATGCCTTCCTGCTCCCATTTGACCACATGGATCCGGCCCCTGGACGGGCTGCAGACCCATTCGTGCTTCAGGGAGCAGTAGGTCTCGCAGGACCGGCACCCGGAACACTTTTCAGCATCGATTATCACGGTTTTCAAAGCCACCGGATTCCTCCTCTTTAGAAAAGCAGCAAACTGTTTTCCAGCCGCCGTTTGATGTCGGTATGCGATCTGTTTTGGGCCAGCCCTTCGGCGACCGCCGCTTCGGCGATCCGGCAACGGACGCCGTTGTTGATCTGGATCGGGTCCACCACCCGTATCGATTCGACGATGCCCTTGCCGTCCACCGTCGCGCCGAGGACGATGAGGCCGGCGGGGCCTTCCAGGGCGGCCCAGGCCTCCGCGCCCATCTTTTCCGGCACGGTTCGGATGGCGGGGCCGACGAAGTTTTCCTTTTTGTAGAGATCGGTCATCCGCTCGGCGGTCCGGATCAGATCCGCCAGCATGGCGCGGCAGGCGTCCGAAGGCGTCAATCTTGTTTCGCTTGTTTCGGTTTCCGCCTCATTGTCCATCCTCGCCAGGGGGCCGACAAGAAAGACGCCCGGCATTTTTTCCCCGGTGTCCGGTCCGGCGGCGCCGTTTTTCAGCGACGCGAAGGGCAGGTAGGACCAGGGTTCCCTGCGGACCGAAATCTTCTCCGGGGTCTTCTCCGGCGGGAAATCACCGACGACCTTGCCGGATCGATCCTTGACAACGATCTTTCCTTCCGTCGCCGTCGCCGTGGGAACGGGGTCGATCTCCATTTCGCTCAGGTGGTGAAGCGGTCCGCCTTCGTTCAGCAGGTCCTCCCGGAAAAAGGCTTCGATCTTCAGAACCAGTTCCAGACAGGCGTCGGCGATCTCGGTGAGTCGCTGGTAGTAGTCGTCCTTGAGAAACCGGCTCACGCCGCCGGCGATGGCGGTCAGGGGATGGTCGCTCCGGCCCCCCAGGATGGCGGCGGCCTCCTGGGCCAGGCCCAGCGCGTGCATGACCGTCTCGGCGCGTCGATGGGCGACGGCCGCCCGGCGACCCGCCGGCTTTGCGGATGCCCGGTGATCCGGAAAGGGGTCGTTCGGATCGAGCAAAAGAAGGTGAAGCTTGCGAAGGTGACGGCAGAGGACGAGCGACCGGCCCAGCGCATTGCGCATGTTTTTGGCGATGTCGGGCGGTTCGACATTGAAGAGCCGGTCCAGGAGCCGGGCGGCGGCCAGATGATGGGCCGGGGACCGGATGGAAAGAATCCGCGGCAGCTCCTCCACGGCCCGGCCGATGCACAGATCGGCCGGGTCCAGGTAGCCGGTGGTCTGGAGATAGGCCCGCTGATCGCCGTCATCGGGTACGACCCGGACCCGGCAGGGCGCGTCCTGCCCCTTCAGCGGTTCGAATGTGGTGGTCTCTTGCATGGTCACGACGTTAGTTCCTTATCCTTTGTGTATAGTGGCTTGTGTATAGTGGCTTGTGACTTGGACTATCCACTATCCACTATCCACTACCCACTACCCACTATCCCTTCATCAGCATACACTGGGCAGGCAGGGTATACCGGTAAAAGCAGCCGGTCATGTCCACGAAGTCGTCTGCGATTTTCTGGATCTCCGCCGGCTTTTCCGTCTCGAAGGTGGAGCTGATGGCCGAGACCATCTTGGCGCCCGGATCGAAGGTGGCCGGCGGCTTGCCGTAACAGCCCCGGCAGGGGACGCCCACGCCGGTACACAGCCCGCCGCACCCCTCACGGGTGGCGATGCCCTGGCAGATCAGCCCCTGCTCCAGCAGGCAGCGGCCCGTGGATTCGTAGGCTTGGTAGGGCCGCTTGACGGCTTTGAACCGCTTTTCCTCTTTTTTCCGGGAGCAGGTGGCGCAGACCGCCTTCTCCCCGGCGAAGACGGCCCCCGGAGGCGGCCCCAGCCCCGACAGGATGGGGCGGACCATCTCTTCGGGCAGCCGGGCCGCGGCATAGGTGATCCGGGCGTCGGCCTCGCCGCCGCAGACCAGGGCGGAGACGGCGGCCCATACCAGGTTGACCGGGGCCGGGCAGCCGGGAACGACCGCGTCCACCCGGTCTATGCCGTCCACCCCGTCCAGGGCCCGAACGCGATTTTCCTGTTCCGGCAGGGCCAATTCTTCCGGGAGGTCGCCTCGGTCGGCTGCTTCGGCGGTCGCCGGTTTTTTCAAATTTTTCAGCCCCGGCATGCCGCCGTAGGCGGCGCAGGCCCCCACCGCCACGAGGCGGTCGCATTTTTTCCGCAGCATTTCGGCCATGGCCCGGTCCGACCCGGTGGCGATGGCGCCCGAGAAAAAGCAGACGTCCAGGTGGTCGATCCGTTCCAGATCCGCCATGGACGAACCGAGGACAAAGGGCCAGAATTGGATCTCGGCCCACCGGTTCAGGGCGCTGACCCCGTAATGGATATCGAGCATCGTGGTCTCGCAGGCGCGGCAACCCGATGCGGAGACGATGGCGATTTTGGGTTTCAAGAATTCACTCCTTTAATTGCAGGGGAGGGGGGAAACCACGAAATACACGAAATACACGAAAAAAAGAAAAAAATAATATCGAAATGCGGTTCATTTGTTTCAATCCCTTTTTCGTGTATTTCGTGTATTTCGTGGTTTTTATTTTTTTTTGGCAGAATCAATGCATCGGACCTAATTGACGCACCGACTCGCTCATCTCGTTGATCACCTCGGCGTACCGCGGCGATTCCGACGCCGCGATCCACTCCAAACGGAATCGGCCTTCGTCGACGCCCATCTCCTTGAGCAGGTTGGCCAGCAGGAACGACCGTCGCAGGGCCTTCATGTTGCCGGAGATGTAATGGCAGTCCCCCGGATGGCACCCGGCCACCAGCACGGCGTCGGCGCCGCTGGAAAAGGCCTTGAGGACGTAGGAGGGGTCGACCATGCCGGAGCAGAAGACCCGGATCACCCGGACGTTGGCCGCCTGCTGAAACCGGGAGACCCCGGCGGCGTCCGCCGCCACGTAGGAGCACCAGTTGCAGAGGAAAGCGATGATTTTGGGTTCGTAGTCGGTCATGCGAGTATCCCCTCGATTTGGGCCATGATCTGCTCCGGGGTGTAATGCTGCACGTGGATGGCCGCCACGGGGCAGGCGGCGGCGCAGGTGCCGCAGCCCTGGCAGAGGGCCTCGTTGATGAAGGCGGCCTTGCACTCCTCGCTGAAGGAGACGGCGTTATAGGCGCACAGCTCCACGCAGGTGCGGCAGCCGGTGCAAAGCCGTTCGTCCACCCCGGCCACGGTGGGTTCCACTTCCACTTCGCCCACCGAGAACAGGGCCAGCGCCTCCGCGCCGGCGGCGCCGCCCTGGGCCACGGATTCGGGAATGTCCTTGGGTCCCTGGGCGCCGCCGGCCAGGAAGATGCCGGAAAGCGAGGTCTCCACCGGTCCCAGCTTGGGATGGGACTCGATGAAAAATCCGTACTGGTCGGTGGAGAGGTTGAGCGCCCGGGCCACGGCGGTGTAATCCTTCTGAGCCGTGAGGCCCGTAGCCAGCACCACCATGTCGGCTTCCACCTCTACGGGCATGCCGGCGAGGCTGTCCTCTCCCCGGACCACCAGGCGGCCGCCTTCCCGGAAGACCCTGGCCACCCGGCCCCGGATGTACCGGGCCTCATCTTCTTCGATGGTCCGTCGCAGGAACTCTTCGTACCCCTTGCCGCCGGCCCGGTTGTCGATGTAAAAGACGTAGGCTTGGCCGTCGGGGTTGTGGTGCTTGAAGATGGACAACTGCTTGGCGCTGATCATGCAGCAGACCTTGGAGCAGTATTCGTTCCCCTTGGCCCGGTCCCGTGATCCCACGCACTGGACGAAGACCACGCTCCGGGGGACCTTGCCGTCGCTGGGCCGGACCACCTTGCCGCCGGTGGGGCCCGATGCGTTGCAGAGCCGTTCGAACTGGAGGTTGGTGATGACGTCCGGATACCGGCCGTGGCCGTATTCGGGATACCGCCCGGCGTCGAAGATGTCGATGCCCGTGGCCACCACGATGGCCCCGATCTCCAGCTCCCGGACCCGCTCGGTCTCCCGCAGGTCGATGGCCTGGGGACCGCACTCGCGGACGCATTCGCCGCACTGGCAGCAGAGACTGCACGACAGGCACCGCCGGCCCTCGGCCGCGGCCATCTCTTCGGTGAAGCCCAGGTCCACCTCGTCGAAATTGCCCTTCCGCTTCGCCTCGGAGAGGCGCGGCATCTCCTGTCGGGGGATGGGTTTGGCCCGCCGTTTTTCATCCTCGGTGACGGCTTCGTCCATGGGCGTTTCGGACGGGGTCAGGGGCCGGAGCCCGCCATGGGCCAGGTAGTGGTGGATGGACTCCGCCGCCTGACGGCCGTGGGCCACCGCCTCCACGAAGGAGGCCGCTCCCAGGGCGCAGTCGCCGCCGGCGAAGACGCCGGGGCGGGTGGTGGCCAGGGTCCCCTCGGCGGCCCGGATGGTCCCCCACCGCTCGAGTTCCACGTCCAGTTTCGTGATGAAATCCGGGTCCGACGCCTGGCCGATGGCCGGGACCACGGTGTCCACATCCATGACCGTTTCGGAGCCTTCCACCGGCTGGGGCCGACGCCGGCCGGAATCGTCCGGTTCCCCCAGTTCCATGCGGATATATTCGATTCGGGACAATTTGCCGTCGCCGATGAGACGGGTGGGCGCGGCCAGGAACATGAATTGGACCCCTTCATGTTCGGCCTCATCCACCTCGATATCCCAGGCCGGCATCTCCTCCCGTGACCGGCGATAGAGCACGATCACCTCGTCGGCGCCCATCCGCAGGCAGGACCGGGCGCAGTCGATGGCCACGTTGCCGCCGCCGATGATCACCACCTTTTTGCCGATGGCCGCGGGCTCGTCCAGGGAGACCTTCCGGAGCAGATCGGTGCCGCCGACGACGCCCTCCAGATCTTCGCCCTGAATTTTCAGAGACATACTGTTGTGCAGGCCCGTGGCGATAAAAAAGGACTTGTACCCTTCGGCTTCCAGGCTGTCGAACGTGACATCGGTTCCAAAGGCGACGCCGGTGCGGATCTCCACCCCCATGCCTTTGAGGTTGTCGATCTCGGCGTTGAGGATGTCCCGGGGCAGCCGGTAGTCGGGGATTCCCACGGCCAGCATGCCGCCGGCCACCGGGAGTTTCTCGAAGACCGTGACGGGATAGCCCTCGATGGCCAGGTAGTAGGCGGCGGAGAGACCGGCCGGGCCGGCGCCGACGATGGCCACTTTGTCCGGCTTGGCTTCCTTGAGGGGCGGATGGACGAACTCGCCCCTGGCCAGTTCCCGGTCCCCCAAAAACCGCTTGGTGTAGCAGATGGCCAGGGGATCGTCCAACAGCCCCCGCTTGCAGACGGACTCGCAGGGGTGGAAGCAGATCCGGCCGCAGACCGCCGCGAAAGGCATCCGCTCCCGGACCACCGCCAGGGCCTCGTCGTACTTGCCCATGCCGGTCAGGTTCATGTACCCCACGGCGTTGACCCCGGCCGGACAGGCGGTCTGGCAGGGGGGTGATCCGGCCCGGAGGATGGAATACGTGTTGGGGATGGCCTGTGGAAAAGGCCGGCTGATGGGATGGCGGGTGGCGAGGCCCACCTCGAAATCGGATGTGATGTCGATGGGGCAGACCGGCTGGCAGTCGCCGCAGCCGGTACACTTTTCGGTGGAGACATACCGCGGCTTCTGGCGGACCTTCACCTTGAAATTGCCCACGAACCCGGTCACCTCGGCCACTTCCGACTTGGTGAGGATCTCCACGTTGGGATGGCGGCCCACCTCGCTGGTCTTGGGCGTCAGGGTGCAGCCGGCGCAGTCGAGGGTGGGGAAGGTTTTGTCGAACTGGGCCATGCGGCCGCCGATGATCTCGTCCTTTTCAATCATGTAGACCTGGTATCCGGCGTTGGCGATCTTCAGGGACGCCGTGATCCCGGCGATGCCGCCCCCCACCACCAGGGCCGCGGGGGTGACCGGCTTCCGGGTCCCCTGGAGGGGCTGATGATGGGCCACCCGGGAGATGCCGCCCTTGACCAGATCCTTGGCCTTTTTCGTGGCCAGGTCCGGGTTCTTGGAGATCCAGGAACAATGTTCCCGGATGTTGACCATCTCGAACATGTAGGGGTTCATCCCGGCCTGGGAGACGGCGTTCCGGAAGGTGGGCTCGTGCATCTTGGGCGAGCAGGAGGCCTCCACCACGCAGTCCAGGCCCATCTCCGCGATGTCGTCCCGGATCAGCTTCTGTCCCGGCTCGGAGCACATGTATTTATAATAGCGGCAGACCGCCACATCCTCGTTTTCCGTCGCGATTTCATCCGCGATTTTCGCCACATCCACGGTGCCGGCGATGTTGGTGCCGCACTGGCAGACGTAGACGCCGATTTTCTTTTTCATGAAACGATGCCTTTCGCTTTCAACATCTTCATGGGGCTTGCCAGGTGATGTTTCAACCCCAAATCTTTTGCCGACATCCCGAAGGCCAGACCCATGAGCTGGGTGAAATAGAGCACGGGCATGGCCCCGCCGTCCTGACGCATGTCGAGGTTGGCCTGACAGAGCTGGCAGGCCACCACGACGGCGTCGGCTTTCTGGTGGACCGCTTCGGCGACGATGCGGCGGCACAGGTCCCGAACCGTTTCGGTCTTGCTGACGGCCAACCCGGCGCCGCAGCATTCGGTCTTGAAATCCCAGTCGACGGTCTCGGCCCCCAGGGCGGTGAGCAGGTCGTCCATGGAGGTGGGGTTCTCCGGGTCGTCGAAGCCGGTCACGTCGTGGGGTTTGACCAGGTAGCAGCCGTAATAGGGGGCCACCCTCAGCCCCTTCAGGGGACGTTGGACCTTTTTCCTGACGCCGTCGGCTCCCACCCGTTCGGCGAGAAATCCCAGGAGGCTGTGGATGCCGGTGGTCCCCTGGATTTCGGCTTCGACCGCTCCCTCGATCCGGGCTTTGAGGTCCGGGTCGGCGGCCAGTTCCGCCTGGGCGCTCAGGAGCCGCCGGAAACAGAAGGGGCAGGGGATCACCACGTCTTCCACGGACTGGGTCTCGGACAGGGCCAGGTTGTGGGCCGCCAGGGCCGTGGAGAGATCCTTGTTCATCTTCAGGGCCGGGGACGAGCCGCAACAGGACCAGTCGGGGATGTCTTCGAGCCCGATGCCGAGGGCCTCGCAGACGGCCCGGGAGGAATGATCATAGGGTTTCGCGGTTCCTTCCAGGGAGCACCCGGGGTAGTAGCTTGCCTTCATATCTTGCCTTTATTCCTTTTCAGCCAGCCGGGAAAAGATGCGGGCCACCTTGGGATCCGATCCGCCGCCGGGGAGCATCTCTTTCGGCGATATGGCGCCCTTGAAGATGAGCTTCATGCCCGGAACCATGTCCTTGAAGGGGTGGAAGGTGCGCAGGTTGTACTGCATCACCGCCTGAAGCTCCCGGACCCGGCCGGTTTTTTGGACCGATTTGAGGAACAGCTCCTCGAACAGGTGGATGTCGGGCTCCGACGGCTTCACTCCTTCCGCTTCGGCGATCTCGCACAGGGCCGTCGCCACTTCGTACATGTTGATCTCCACCGGGCAGCGCCCGGCGCAGGTTCCGCAGGCCACGCAGTACCACCAGGTGGCGTCCTCGAGGGCCTCGTCCTTCATGCCGGCCAGGATCCGGGCGATGAGCCGGCGCGGTCCGGCCACCGTTTCCGAGGCGATGGGACAGCTCCCGCTGCATTTGCCGCACTGGAGGCAGTCGAGCAAATCCTGGCCGCTCATTTCCATCACTTTGTGCAAAAAGGCGCGTTCCGTCGGTTGTCCCGTCAGCCTCAGCATGATTCACCCCCTTCGACGTCCGTGAAGCACCGGGCCACGGTTACCGCGGTTCGGGTCCGCACCTCCCGAACCACTTCCCGGGGGGAGCCGAACCGGAGAGCCCCGGTGGGACATTTCAGGGCGCAGGCCGGCCAGAGGCCTTCGTCCACCCGGTCCCGGCACCCGTCGCACTTGGCGATTTTGCCGGTGGCCGGGTTCAGCTCGGGCACGCCGAAGGGGCAGGCCGCGGCGCAGGTCTGGCAGCCGATGCACAGCTCGAAATCCGAAAAGACGATGCCGTCCTCCCGCTTCTGCATGGCCCCGGTGGGGCAGGCCGGCACGCAGGACGGCCGGTCGCAGTGGAAGCAGGCGACGGCGGCGAATCGCATCGAAAGGTCGCCCTCTTTTTCGAAGGGCCCCAGCCGCAACACCTTGTAGGGCCGGGGACCGGCCGGCAGGTCGTGCTCCATTTTGCAGGCCACCGCGCAGCCGTAGCACCCGATGCACCGGGATTCGTCCACCAGCAGGATGTTTTTCTTGAGTTTTCTATCGATATGTTGGGTCATTGTTCGATCATTTCGTGGGTATCGTTTCGTTATGAAATGGCTTTCAGGCATTCGATGGCCGCTTCCCGGGGCTGGCCCTTCCGTTGCAGCAGTACCCGTTCCACGCCCAGACGTTGGGCGGCCCATACGGTTTTTTTCGGAACCATTCGGCTGATCCACGCCCGTCCGGCCAAAGAGGCGTCGGCACCCACTATGAGGATCTCTTCCCCCTCGGCGATGCAGAGGGCCGCGGCG
>JAABTM010000144.1 GCA_011389855.1 Desulfobacteraceae bacterium | reverse complement strand
TCGATTTTTTTTCCCAGAAGGTCGTAACATTCGGTCTGGCCGGTGTCGGGGACGGGGCCGGACAACGTGATTGAATGAGATGCGATCACCAGCAACACGGCAAGGCAAAACCGCGACACTCTTTCCATGATTTCCTCCTTTCGACGCCCCTCGATAAGTTCCCATCCAACTCATCGATCTTTTATGATGCACCCCGTTTTCGCCATTGAAATTCATGGATTCTCTCGATATCATCACCGGCATGCGGCTCGCGAACACGTCGTCTCGGTCCAGTAAAGGGTCGCCGGTTCAGGGGAAAAGACATCGAATGGTCGCCTCGATTTCGCGGGTTGCCCCGGGGCCCTCTGTGTGATAATAACTATACAAAAAAACCGACCCCTTTGCAACGCCGCAATAGGAGAGAACCATGCAAGCCTACCTCGAAGAAAAAATCGGCAACCCGGATTTGTTCACCGGCCGGAAACGGGAATTGCAAAAATACCTGCGATGGATCGAAAGCATCGCGGATCGCAATTCCAGGAGCATGGCCATTCTCTCCCGCCGCAAAACCGGGAAAACCGCTTTGATGCAACGCATGTACAACATTCTTTTCCATGAAAACGGCGACGTGATCCCGTTTTATTACGAAATCAGGGAAGAAAAACGATGGGCTATCCATTTTTGCAAGGATTTCTTCCTTCAATTCATCTTTCAGTACATCGCGTTTAAATCCCGAAAGGCTGAATATCTCCGTCAACCTCCCCCAAAAGACCTGTCAGCGGTCATCGATATTGTCCAAAAAGAAGGGTTGGACTACCTGAAAGATTTTATTGATCAGGCGGCATACTTGGCGAAAGAAGAAAACACATCCGAAATGTGGGATTACGTCCGAGACCTTCCCCGCGGCCTGGCGTCGCTGAGAAACGAATTTTTTGTTCAAATGATCGATGAATTCCAGTTTTTAAACAGCAAAATTTACCGGGACGAAGCGATGCAAAACCATATCGACGATTTCGCCGCCGGCTATTTTCACACCGCGGAATATAAAAACGCGCCGTTGCTGGTGTCGGGCAGTTGGGTCGGGTGGCTGATGGACGACCTGATCATGATGCTTCCGGCCCGGTTCACCCTGACGGAACTCGAAAGCATCCCCGAGGAAGAAGCCGTTGAAATGGCCTTCAAATACGCGCAGGTCCGGGGCGTTCCCATCACCGAGGAAACCGCCTATATGATCGCGGACATCGGGGAAGGCAACCCGTTTTACATCAGCGCTTTTTTCGACTCCCAGTCTCCGGACAAGGATCTGACCACGAAGGAGGGGCTGATCCGGGTCCTGGAATTTGAAACCCTGAATGAAGGCGGGATCATCAAAAGCGGCTGGATGGAATACGTGAAAACCGCGTGGACCAAAATCAACGGCCGCGACGCCAGGCGCATCGTTTTGTACCTGTGTCATCATCGGGACCGGCAGGTCACCCGCAAGGAACTGAGGAAAACCCTGGCCCTGGACATGGACGACCAGGAGCTGGAAACCAAACTGGATTCACTGGTTAAATCGGACATCATCGAACAGGGCGCCTCCAATTTCCGCTACCAGGGCGTCCAGGACAACATCTTCGACAAAGTGTTTCGCGGCGTGTATGCTGAGGAAATCGAAACCTTTGACACGGGAGACATTTCCGAAGATTACCGGCGGATGTTCGAAGCCTCCGAAAAGAAATATCGAAAACTTCTGGGACAAACCAACCAGATGAAGGGCGCCTTCGCCGAATATCTGATTATCCGCCAACTCCGGTTTCACGCCCACCGGGACAACCCCCGGTTTCTCGGGATGACCGAAAACCCGCCCCCGGATTTCCGCTTCGTCGAATACCAATCGGTGTGGACCTACCGGTATTCGCCCATCGAAAAACGGGATTTTGAAATCGACGTGTTCGCCCGGGCCCCTAAAGGAGAGTATTCCATTATCGGCGAGGTGAAAAACCGCTCCAACCGGAAATTCAACAAAACCGAGGCCGCGGCGTTTCTCGAAAAAACGGCGGCGCTGGTGGACAGAGAGGAAATCGAAAAATCCGTGGGCTTCATTTTCTCCGTCAAAGGGTTCACAAAAGACGCGATGGCGTTCATGAAGGCCCACGGCGTGGCGTGGAGTTCGGACGGGCGGTGGCTGGATGCCTGATTCGTTGTGGCGCTGGACCATGGAGCGACCCTTGAGGTCGCCCATGGTCTCCATAACCACACCGGAGAGGTGCAAGGCCCCGACGTCGTCACGCCCCGAACTTCTCGATCCGCCCGGCATTGGCCATGGCGATGGGCATCAATTCCACGGCCGGGATCCGTGGTCCGAGGCCCCCCACGATGCAGGCGCGTTCGCCGAACATTTTGACCGGGTCTTTCCGGCAGTGTTCGGACCAGATGAGAACCGGGACGGGGTGCCAGCTATGGTAGGCCAGGGCCGATGGGGTGGAGTGGTCGCCGGTGGCCACCACCACGTCGGGGTTCAGGTCCATGATTTTGGGGACCACATCGTGATCGGCATCCTCGATGAGGGAGACCTTGCGGTCGAAATCGCCGTCTTCGCCGGCGCTGTCGATTTTCTTCACGTGGAAATAGAAAAAATCGTAGTCGTTCCAGGCGGCTTTGAGGGTTTCGATCTGGTCGTCGAGGGTTTCGCCGGTCCCCAAAACATCCATGCCCACCAGCTTGGAGACGCCCCGGTACATGGGGTAGCCGGCGATGGCGGCGGCCCGGAGTCCGTAGATGTCGGGGAAGGCGGGCCAGTCGGGCTTTTCGGAAAAGCCCCGCAACAGCACCATGTTGGCCGGATGGTCGTCCTTCAGGGTGTCCCGGGCCTGGTCCACGAACTCGGAAACCCGGTACGCGGTCTTTTCGGCCGCCTCGGACAGCGGTTTCGGGTCCAGCGGCGGCTTGCCTGTCTGTTGCGGGTCGGTGTCGGCCAGTTCAGGGGACAGGTTTCTTGCCCGCAGCACCAGCAGAAACCGGTATTCTTTGACCGGTTGCACAAAGATCTCGACGCCGGGGACCCGAATGCCGTTGAGCTTTTCGCACAGCGCCGCGCAGGTCTCGGTGGGGATGCGGCCGGCCCGGCGGTCCGTGACGTCGCCGTCGGCGTCGATGGTGCAGAAATTGCCCCGGGCCGCGACGTCGCCGGGCTTCAGGTCGAAGCCGACCCCCAGGGCCGCCAGGGTCCCCCGCCCCACCTGGTATTGGATGGGATCGTACCCGAACAGGGCCAGGTGGGCTGGTCCGCTGCCCGGCGTCATCCCCGGACCCACCGGCATGTGGAGGCCGCAGATCCCGTCGGCGGCCAGACGGTCCAGGTTGGGGGTGTCGGCTGCTTCCAGCTCGGTTTTGTGCTTGTCTTTTTCCGGCAGGCCGCCCAGCCCGTCCAGGACCAGCAGGACGACCTTTTTGTCGGACGGTTTGTGCAATCGTTTGATGATGTTGAAGTCCATCTTGTTCTCCTTTAAGATAAACGCTTATGATGCGTCGGCCAGGGCCGCCACGCCCGGAAGGGTGCGGCCCTCCAGGTATTCGAGAAAGGCCCCGCCGCCGGTGGAGACATGGGTCATTTTGTCGGCGACGCCGGCCCCGTTCACGGCGCTGGCCGAGTCGCCGCCGCCGATGTAGGTGTCGGCGTCCAGTCGCGTCAGCATCTCGGCGATGGCCCGGGTGCCCTCGTCGAAAGGGGCGGTTTCGAACAACCCCATGGGACCGTTCCACAGCACGGTCTTGGCCTCTTTCAGCTTGTCGGAAAATTGTTTAACCGTTTCCGGACCGATGTCCAGGATTTTCCAGCCGCCGGGGACCGCGTCGACGGCGACGGTTTTGCGCCCCTCGGGCCGGTCCGGCGATTCGGCGATGACCACGTCCACGGGCAGCATGATCCGATCCCCCGCCTTTTCCAGGATCTCGCCGGCCGTCTCCAGGCTGTCGGTTTCCGCCAGGGAGTCCCCGATCTCCAGCCCTTTGGCCAGAAAAAAGGTGTTGGCCATGCCGCCGCCGATCATCAGGGTATCCGCTTTGTCGAGAAGCCGCTCCAGTACGCCGATCTTATCCGAGATCTTGACGCCGCCGAAGATCGCGACCACAGGAGGGGCCGGATTGGCGATCAGGTGGTCCAGCACCTCGATTTCCCGGGACATAAGGAAACCGGCCACCGCCGGCAGAAGCCGCGCCACGCCTTCGGTGGACGCGTGGGCCCGGTGGGCCGCGCCAAAGGCGTCGTTGACGAATAGATCCGCGCCCTGGGCCAGCTCTTCGGCGAAATCGTCGTCATTGGCCTTCTCGCCCTCATGGAACCGGGTGTTTTCCAGGAGCAGCACGTTTCCCGGCTTCAATCCGGCCCTGGCCGAGGCCGCTTTGTCGCCGATGCAGTCGTCCGCCTTTTTCACCTCGGTTCCCAGCAGTTCGGAGAGGCGTTCGGCCACCGGGTCCATGCGGAGCGCGTCGTCGGGCTTCCCCTTGGGACGGCCCAGGTGGGAACACAGGGTCACCGCGGCCCCCCCGTCCACGAGATACCGGATGGTGGGCAGGGCCGCGCGGATCCGGGTGTCGTCCGCCACTTCGCCGTCTTTAAGCGGAACATTGAAATCGACGCGCATCAGGACCTTCTTCCCCTGGATGTCCACATCTTTGACCGTCTTTTTCATGATCTCCTCCCTGTGCGTGATTGCCGGTTGTTCTTGCCGTCCCCTTCAGGCAAGAGGGGTTTCGTTCTGGTCACCTCGTCGATCCATCCCAGATAAGCCGGCAGGCCGCCTTCTATCGACAGGCGGATGATCTCCGGCACTTCGTAGGTGTGATGCGCGCGGATATGGGCTTCCAGGTCGTCGTAAAGGGCGCTCCGGGTCTTGATGTGGAGCTGCACCTCCGGGTCGTTGTTGACCTTGCCGTCCCAGAAGTAATAGCTTTGGATGTCGCCGAGCTGGATGCAGGCGGCGAGTTTTTCCCCGATGATGCCGGAGGCCAGTTTTTCGGCATCGTTCCGGTTGCCGCAAGTGGTGATCACCAGGCAATAACCGCTGTCGTTTCCCACGGGCGCCTCCTTTCGTTGGGCGGGTTTCCGTTTTTTTCTGAAAGTTTAGAGACCCCAAAATCCCTTGTCAACCTAATAATACATCGAAAAGCCCATCGACCGGCATGTGCTGGGGAGTGCGATCCGGGAGACGCTGAACGGGGAATGAGGAACGCCCATCTCTTTGGAAGATGGGCGTTGTGAGTTGCGCGTTGTGAGTAGCGCGTTATTTTTTGGCGATGATCCAGATGGCGTGGATCAGGCCGGGGATGTACCCCAGGATAGTGAGGAGGATGTTGAGCCAGAAATGGAGCCCTAACCCCACTTGAAAAAAGACTCCCACCGGCGGTATGATCACCGACAGGATCACTCGAATGACGTCCGCCATAACAGCCGCTCCTTCCTAATAAGTTTCCTGATAAGATTGTTCGCTATTCGTAAACTTCCAGTTTGTCCACCACGCTTTTGACGTTCACCACGTCTTGCACCAGGTCGACCACATATCGTTTCCGGCGCTCCGAAGGGACGGTTCCCTCTAGAGTGACGACGCCGTCCTGGGTGGAGACGTTGATGTCGGCGCCGTCGGTTTGTTTGTTGAAGGTCAGAACGGTTTTCACCTTGGAGGTGATCCAGGCGTCGTTGACCGCCTGGCCGGCCTGATCGGCCGCTGTTCCCACGCTTTCGGCGACGGCGTCCGTCACGCCGGGGGCGTCCGGATCGATCTTCAGTTTATCGACCACCTTACGCACGCCGGATGTGTTCCGCGCCATTTGGACGGCCAGATCCCGCTGAATGCCCGATTTCACCGTTCCGGTGAGCGTGACAACGCCGTTTTTCGTATTCACGCCGATATCGAGGCCGTCGGTGTTCCGGTTCCAGAGCAGGTTGGATTTCACCTTGGCGGTGATGGTGGCGGCGTTGACCATATCCATGTAGCCGCCCAGTTTGGAGGGCTCGGTCCGGGCCAGCGGCTGGGTTTCAATGTTGTTCCGGACTTTTTTGACCCCATCGACGCCCTTGGCGATCTCGCCGGCCAAATCTTTTTCCACGTCGTTTTCCACCGTGCCGCTCAGGGTCGCCACCCCGTCCTTCACCTTTACGTCGATGTCGAGTGGGTTGAGGTGTTCGTTGAGGGTGTAGGTGGTGGTCAACTGGGATTCGATCCACAGATCCGATCCCTCATCCGCTTCTTGCGCCGCCAGGGGCGAGGCCGCCCCGGCGGCGACGACCGCCAGCAGAACGACGATCAGCAGGTAACGATGCATCATGCCTCCTTTCCGTTTTGCACTTTCATTCTAAATTCCCTGTCCGCCCGGTCGGCTTCGCGTCAGGCCGGGGGACGCCAGCGTGATATTTTTTTATCTTAGCCGCCCCCTTCCCATACGCGCCATTCGGCATTGACCCTATTCCGCCCGAAAAACCACCCTATTTCCTCTCTTCGGGGACTGGGGAAAAATACGTTCCCCTGAAGAACAATATACACCTTCCGCCCCATACCCTTATGGGTCGCCGGTGGTTATTAATTATAGATGTGACCGATTATGTCTCGCGATGAACAGACAAGTGAAAGGAGAAGTGAAAATGGATGTAAGAAAAATACTCTGGCCGACGGACTTTTCCAAAAACGCCTCCGCCGCCCTGCCCTATGTGCGGTCCCTCGGCGAAAAATATCAGACCGAAGTCCATGTGCTCTATGTCATCGACGATCTGGGCCACCAGGAGGATCCCTGGTATGGGGAACTGGACAAGCGCCACATGGAGCAAATCCACCAATGGGAAGAGAAGAAGGCCAAAAAGCGGCTGGACGAGATCTGCGACAGCTATCTGGAGGGTTGCCCCCTGTTCATCAAACACGTGGCCGTCGGCGACCCGGCCAAGAAAATCATCGAGACCGCCGAGAAAGAAGGGCTGGATATTATCGTCATGGCTTCCCGGGGCCGGCGTAGTCATTTCGGCTTCGGCAGCGTGGCCGAGAAGGTGACCAAAAACGCCACGGTGCCGGTGGTGACGGTTCCGGCGGAGTTGCAGGAAACGTAGGGGCGGAAAATTTTTCGCCCCTACTTTTTAGGGTGGATTCTATGAACGAAACACAACGCCACAGGAGGTGGAATTATGCCAGTAAGACGCGCATCGGCGCAATGGAACGGCGGCATCAAAGACGGCAAGGGAACCATGAAGTTGGGCAGCGGGGCGTTTGAAGGGAACTATTCCTTCGGAACCCGGTTCGAAGACGCTCCGGGAACCAATCCGGAGGAACTCATCGGCGCGGCCCACGCGGGGTGTTTTTCCATGGCATTGTCTTTGTTTCTGGAAAACGCGGGACATAAGCCGGAATCGATCCAAACCTCGGCCGAAGTCAGCATCGAATCGTCTGGGGAGGGGTTTGCCATCACCAAAATCGCCCTCGCCACGGAGGCCAAAGTGCCGGGGATCGACGAAAAGACTTTCCAGGAACAGGCCAATGCCGCCAAGGAGAAATGCCCGGTTTCCCAGGCATTGGCAGGGACCGAAATCACCCTCAAGGCCGCCCTGGTGGGATAACGGCTCTGTATCGACCCGAAACATTAGGTGAATTACGGAAATGAATATCCCAACAAGGCAAATTCAAGGGATCGCTCACCGCCGGCCGCGCGGGAGTGAACTCCCACGCTACTATGTGTCGTCCCTACGGGACTGAAATCAGCCGTTCCCATTGCCCCACCAGGTACAGCGGCAGGGACAGCAGCGTGTATTCGATGTGATCGGCCATCTCTTTTCGCCGGACATGGGAGCTGAACCGCCCGATGGAGGGTTTGTCCATATTGAACCGAAGCCCGAAATCGGTCTTCTTTTCATGTAAAAACAGATGCAGCGATTTGAGGCTTCCGGTCTTCCCGGCCTTGACTTCAACGGGAACGATGCGGTTGTCGCTGGCCAGCAGGTAATCGATTTCCGCGTTGGCGTTCTTCGCTTCCCTGGCCCAATAGTAGAGGCGGCCGTCTTCGAACTCGTACCCGGTGTTCAGCAGCTCCTGGCCCACGAACTGTTCGGCCAGGCCGCCTTCATTGACGGTGATCAGTTCATCGATGTCGATCAATTTCAGACCGCTGATATTGTTGACGAGGCCGATGTCCAGAAAGATCGATTTGAACGAGTGGACCACTGCCTCCGCATCCAGGGGAACGCCGTTGGCCCGGCTCTGGCAGACAAGATGGATGACCCGGCTCATGGCCAGTTGCCCAAACGCCCCCTTCAGCACATCGGAGCGGGCGTCCCGGTCCACGCGGACATATTTTACCTTGTTGCCGAGGTTCCGGGGGACGAAGCGCATCGCCTTTCTCAAAAAATCCTGCTGCGCTCGCGAACCGTATTTGGCAAAGTCACTTTCCATGGTCGTCAGAATGGCGTTTTGAATCCTTTGGACATCGATCAGCCGCTTGCGGCTCAGGTATGATTCGGCCGCTTCGGGCATTCCGCCCACGAAAAAGAAGATCCTCAGCCATTCGGACAGCTTCCGGTGGATCGCATCGTCCATTTTTTCCCGGAGGGTGAAGTTTCTGATGTAATCGAGCAGCCGGGGCTGCGCGGCAAGGAGAAATTCCTCGAACGACAGGGGTTGCAGGTAGAGAAATTCGATCCTGCCGACCGGCATGGAATACTCGAAATCCCGTAACGTGAAATCGAGAAGGGAGCCCGCGGCCATCACATGGAGTCCGGGCTTTTTTTCATGGAAATAGCGCAGGGCCGCGATGGCTTCGGGACACGCCTGGATTTCATCTAAAAAAAGGAGCGCTTCGCCCTCGGTAATCTCCTGGTCATGGTACAGGGAAAGGCCGTTGACGATGGCATCCGGATCACGGGAGTGGAAAAGGGATTTCGCGTCGGGATCGAATTCGAAATCGACCTTCAAAAACTGCCGGAAATGGTCCCGGGCGAACGTTTCCACAAGGTGCGTCTTGCCGGTCTGCCGCGCGCCTCTGATGATCAGCGGCTTTCGGTCATCTCGATCCTTCCATTCCAGAAGATAATCTTCGGCAAATCGTTTCAAGGCCGCGCCTCCCGAACCCGGTTATCCATAAAAACACAATTGGATTTTAACGCTATTTCAGTCAAAAGACAATTGGAAAATAACGAAAAGATCGGGCGTCCAGATGGCGGTTCAGCGGGACGGAGCCGACGACACATCGCCCCGATCAATCCATTTGGGCAGATCAGGCGGCTGATAGGCGGCCATCCGCTCCAGCAATCGCGCCGGATCATCCTCCACCAGCAGCATTTCCAGGTGCTCGGGCCGCATGAATCGTTGGTCGGCGACGGCTTTCAGGTAGGCGATCAGCGGGTCGAAAAATCCATCCACATTGAGCAGTCCAAAGGGTTTCCGGTGGAATCCGAGCTGAGACCAGGTCCAAATCTCGAAAAGTTCATCCAGCGTGCCGATGCCGCCGGGCATGGCGACGAAGCCTTGGGACAAATCGGCCATCAGGGCCTTCCGTTCGCTCATGGTATCGACGATCCGCATCTCGGATAAACTGTCGTGGGCCACCTCTTTTTCCACCAGCGAATTGACCATCACCCCCACCACGCGTCCGCCTTCGGCCAGCGCCGCGTCCGCGATGATCTTCATCAGACCGACCTTGCCGCCGCCGTAGACCAGGGTCTGGCCGTTTCGGGCCAAGAGTTCGCCGAACCGAAGGGCCGATTGGGAGAAAGCCGGGTTTTTACCGGCGCTGGAACCGCAGAAAACGCATATCGATGTCAGCATAAAACCTCATTGCCCGCCGATGGCAAAGACGTTGCAGTCCGGTTCTTGAGATAAAAACGCCAGTGCGATACGGCGATCTGCTTCCGTCAGTTTTCGAAACATGGCGATATTCCGATTCAAAGTGGAATGTGAACAATCTGATCCCTGTATTCCCCGCCTTCCGTTGCCTCCCATATCAATAGGAGGTCGTCGATGATGTCCCGCATGGAGGCGTTCGGCCTGAGCGTCAGGATGCCAGGGACATGACCGCCTTTTGCGATATGATCACTCAGGTGTCGCGGCATGGATTTCCTATTGCGCGTGATCAGATAGAAGTTTTCGTTTTCAAGCCACGTCAGGATGTCGGTATCCATCGTCCCTCTTGGAGGAACATCGGCATCGCCGACTTTTCGGACCATGATTCCCGGCTGAATTCGTCGCAACTGGTCGGCAAGAGCCGGGGAGGTGTTCTCATCGATCAGAAATCGAACGTTGGTCATATGGAAACGTTTTCATAGGGGGTTTGTCGCAGGCGTTTCATTTCCTGCAAACGCTTCACGGTGGGCGAAGGATTCCTGACCTGTTCTTTCCATGCGCTATCGGCATATTGGCGCCATCGTTCAAGGTAATGGTCGATTTCCTTTTCGTTGTGGAAATAATAGGTGATGGTGGCATAAACCTGCTCCAGGGTCAGCGTCGGATAGCGAACCGCGATCTCTTCCGGACTGACGGCGTTCAGATAATCTTCCAGGACCGTCTCAATGCCGACCCTGGTCCCTTTGATTCGGATGTCGTCGTCGCCGACGACATCAAAATAATCGTTCAAATTCATTGCAGGCGTATTCATTATCAACACCGCCTTTCATTCCAGCGTCTTTCGTTTTCGTATTTGCTCAGACAAGGCCATAGTCATGAGGGGTGTTCTTTAGCCATGCCCATTTTCTTATTGCCATTATCCTTGAAAGTTTGAACCATTGCAAGGGCGCAAAATCCTTATTCGGACCCCAGAAACGCCAGCACATCCCCGAAGGCGGCGGAGCGGGCGTCGGGGTGGGAGAGGAAATGGTCGGCGGCCAGGGGGCGGAAAGTCGCCAGGGGGCAGATGCGGCGGACGTCGTCTTCGTAGCGGTCGCCGAGGACGTTTTCGGTGATCCGGATAATCCGGTCGTGGGTGCTGTAGAGGCAGAGCACCGGGGTTCGGGGGAGATGGACGTCGGACAGGGGGTCCAGGAAGACGGCGTCCCACAGGGTTTTCAGCAACCGGGTTCGCCGCCGGTGGAGGGTCCCGAACCGGTGGCGGCTTTTGACCACGCCGGGGAAAATGAAATCGGCGTACCGGCGGAAAGCCTCGGCGAGACGGGGCGCCCGGTTTTCGGTGCGGCGCAGCTCGCTGTAATAATCGAAAAAGGACCGGATGATCGCCCTGGGGCGGAGCCCCATGATGGCGTTGACAAGGATGATCTTGTCGAAAACGCCGGGAAAGCGGGCGGCGCAGGCCAGCAGCGGGATGGCCGGGTAGCAGACGCCGATGCCGAAAAGCGGCAGCCCCTCTCGCTGGGAGATGGCGGCGGCGCGTTGAAGAGCGGACCAAGTGTCCCGGAGGGCGGCTTCCAGGGAAAACTTGCCAGCCGAGTCGCCGTGTCCGGCGTAGTTGAAGGACACGAGATCGTAGCCGCGCCGGATCAGTCGTCGAAAATGGCGGACCTGTTGGGCGTGATGGCCGCCGATGAGCGGGGGGACGAAGAGAATGGCCCGGGGGGAGGCGGCGCGGATGTGGATCCAGTCGATGGCGGCGCCTTCCCGTTTCATTGGTCGATCTTCGATTCGATTTGGTGGACGGGGTGGACTGAGTGGACGCGGTGGACGGAGTGGACGGCGGGTCGTAGCAAGGAACGATGCCAATGGTTGAAATAATGAATCGAATGTGGTAGAAATTGAATTATACAATATATTTTAGCAATAGGGTTTTCACCCTTCCCCTCTCTCCCCCATCGCCGCCGCCACCGACTCAAGCAGGGTCTTTTTCAGGCAGGGTTTCTGAATGAAGCCGGCGAAGCCTTTTCCGAGGTATTCCCGGCGGATTTGGGATTCGCTGTAGCCGCTGGAAAGGATCACCGGAACGTCGCAGCCGGTGCGGCGGAGTTCCGTGAAGGCCTCCACGCCGCCCATGAAGGGCATGCTCAGGTCCATCAGGATCAGGTCGATGGCGTCGGCGTGCTGATGCCAGCGGCTGACGGCTTCCAGGCCGTTGGCCGCCTCCAGGACCTCGTATCCCTCTCTTTCCAGGATCGTCCGGAGCAGTTCCCGGACGGCGTTTTCGTCGTCCACCACCATGATGCGGCCCTGGCCCCGATACGGGGATTCCCGGATATCGATCCGGGTGTCCAGGGTGTCCGTCGCCGTTTCCGCCGCGACCGCTTCGCGCATTGGAAACAGAACCCGGATCGTGGTTCCCCGGTCGGGTTCGGAATCGACATGGATAAATCCTTTATGGCCCCGGACGACGCCGATGACGGCGGCCAGCCCC
>JAABTM010000009.1 GCA_011389855.1 Desulfobacteraceae bacterium | reverse complement strand
GTGATCCATCCGTCGGGAAAGTCCGAATTTTGGCCATCGGAGAAAAACGGAAAAACCAGCTTTTTATTGATGGAGTGGAGTTTGAACTATGAATACCGCAACTATTTCAAATGTCAGCAAAAATTTTAAAGGCTACATAAAAGAAAGTAAAGAGCATCCGGTCATAATAGTCGAAGGCGGCAAGCCTGTTGCCGTATTGCTGCCCATTTCCGAAAAAGACGATATGGAGCGCCTGTCACTGGCATATAACCCAAAATTCCGGAAATTGATAAACGAGGCGGACAAACGCATTGAAAAGACTGGCGGCATCCAGCACGATGATTTCTGGGAATCGCTTGAAAATCATGGAGAAAAAGACGAAAAATAAAAATAACCATCGACTTTTTGCTCTCCAATCGCCGCGTTTGACTGTAAGCGCCGCCTGAAGGCGGTGCTCCGAACTCCGATCCCCTGACATCTCACACCACCGTATAATTCGGCCCATCCCCCCCTTCCGGGCAGGTCCAGGTGATGTTGTCGTAGGGGTCTTTGATGTCGCAGGTTTTGCAGTGGAGGCAGTTGGAGGGGTTGAGCTTCAGTTTTCGTTCACCGGTCGTCTCGTCGGTCTCCATTTCGTAGACCTGGCCGGGGCAGAACCGGGTGCAGGGGCTGGCATAGGTTCCCCAGCATTTCGTGACGCACAAGTGCGTGTCGTGGACGATGAGGTGGGAGGGCTGGTCTTCCCGGTGCTGGGTTTTGGACAGGTAGACGCCGGTGAGTTTGTCCACATACAGCGTGCCGTCGTAGATCGCCTTGTCGGGCTGTTCCGGTTCCCCGGCTTTCGCCGGTTCCAGGGTCCGGGCGTCGGGTTCCATGGGCATGGGGTCCAGAATCCCCCGGCCCCTGGTGATGTACTGGGCGCCGAGGTGGACCCATTTGACGGGGCTCTTTCTCCCCAGGGCTTGGGCGAAATTGCGTCCTTCGTAGAGTTCGTCCACGGCCCAACTGTCGGACAGGCTCTCGGGATACGCCGACAGGGTCTCCTTGTCGAACCGGTCGGCTTCCACGGCCGCCAGGGCCGCGTCGGCGGCCAGCATCCCGCTTTTCATGGCCAAGTGGATTCCTTTGAGACCCGGCGTGTTCTGCATGCCGGCGCACCCGCCCACGAACATGGCCCCGTTCACCGCCAATTCCGGCATGGTGTAATAGCCGCCGGTGCTCACCGTCCGCGCCCCCTGCTCCACCACGGTCCCGCCCCGGATGATGTCGGCCACGAAGGGGTGGGCCTTGAATTTGATGAACTCGTCATAGAGGTCCAGCTTGGCGTTCCGGTAGGCGAGTCCCACCAGGAACCCGACCGAGACCCGGTTGTCGGCCATCTCGTAGATGAACCCGCCGCCGGGGGTGGAGAGATCCAGCGGGTAGCCCAACGTGTGGAGGTCGTTGACCGGCCTGCCCACAAACCCGTTGTCCTCGGGCAACTGGATCACCTCTTTAATGCCCGTCTCAAAGACCTGGGGCAGCTTTCCGTCGAAAAGGCCCAGTTTTTTGGCCGCGTCCGCCGTGAGGCTTCCCCGGGCGCCCTCCCCGAAGATCGTGGCCCTGGCCATGAGGTCGATGCCCGGCTCGAAATTGGGCTTTTTTTCCCCGTCCTTGCCGATCCCCTGGTCCCCGGTGCGGACCCCGGCCACCGTCTTTCCGTCCGGCCCGTAGAGAACCTCCTTGCCCGAAAATCCGGGAAAGATGTTGACGCCCATCTCCTCGGCGATTTCGGCCAGCCACCGGGTCAGTTTCGACAGGCTGACCACATGGAACCCGGCGTTGTGCATGTGCCGGGGCGTCATGGGCATTTTCAGACTTTTATTGGCCGTGAGAAAATAAAACCCGTCCCCCCGGACGGTGGTTTCGATGGGACAGCCTTTTTCCTGGTAATCGGGCATCAGTTCCCGGAGGGCCCGGGGATTGAGAATCGCCCCGCTCAGGGCGTGGGAGCCGATTTCCGCGCCTTTTTCGATGACGGCGACCTCCAATTCCAGTCCTTTTTCCGCCGCTCCCCGCATGACCCGGATGGCGCCGGCCAGAGAGGCGGGTCCCCCGCCCACGAAGAGAATGTCGAAGTCGATCTTTTCGCGTTCATTATCCATATCCATACCCTATTTCTCTCTCTTTGCCGGGGTGGTTCAGTCCCGGGATTTTTTTTGTGTTGATGACCGCGTTTTTATGATAGGCGATGTCGAATTCGTCCGAAAACTCCCGCAGCGACTCCGTGGCCCCCAGGATGAGCACCCCGCCAGGCTTGAGCACGTTGGCCAGTTTGGAGAACATGGCCCGCTTGAAGGACTCCGAGAAATAGATGGAGACGTACCGGCAAAGGATCAGGTCGAAACGGTAGGGAAAAATGAAAGGGTCCTGGAGGTTGAATTTCTTGAACCGGACCCGGCTTCGCAGCCGTTCGTCAAAGACCCATGACGGCCCCTCCTGGGTAAAGTATTTCCGGCGTTTCTCCTCGGGAAGTCCCCGGTTGATGGCGATGGCGTCGTACCGGCCGGCCACCGCCGTGGCCAGGGCGGTGGTGGAGATGTCCGTGGCCAGGATCTCGATCCGGTCCAGCAGGGACGGCGCCCCCCGCCGCCGGGCCGCCTCGTCCAGGAGCATCATTAAGGAATAAGCCTCCTGCCCCGTGGCCGAGGCCGCCGACCAGATCCGCACCGTCCCGGTCCGGGCCGCCCGGTCCAGAAGATCGGGCACGGCCGCCGTCTCCATGTATTCCCAGACGCTTCCGTCCCGGAACCAGGAGGTCTCGTTGGTGGTCATGGCGTCGATGATCCGGTCCCGCAACCGGCCGGTGGGATCGGTCCGGGCCTTGAAATGGAACTCCTGGAAGGACCGACAGCCGGTTTCCGCCAACAGGTCGGAAAGGCGCGACTCGATGAGGTACTCCTTGTCTTTTTCCAGGTGGATGCCGCAATGTTCCTCGATGTACCGGGTCATGAGGACATATTCGGGCGCGTTGATCTTCAGCATCAAATATGGCCTTTGTCCACGATCTCGTTAATCCGGGCCGCCATCCGGGAGAGGGGCACGATCTCGTCGGCCTGGTCCGCCTCCGCCACCGCGCCGGGCATGCCCCAGATCACGCTGCTTTTTTCATCCTGGACGATGGCGTATCCGCCCTTGCGCCGGACGGCCGTCACCCCCGCCAGTCCGTCGCAGCCCATGCCCGTGAGGATGACCATCAGCACGTGGCCGCCGTAGGTCATGGCCAGGGAGCGGAACAGGACGTCCACCGACGGACGGCAGCTGTTGACGGGCGGGGAATCGGTCAGGGCCAGCACCCGGCGGTCGCCGGGGTTTCGCCGGACCACCATGTGGCGGCCCCCGGGCGCGATGTACAGGGCGCCCCGGCCGATGGCCCCGCCGTCGGACCCCTCCACCACCCGGATGGCCGAGATGCTGTCGAGCCGGGCCGCCAGGGAGGCGGTGAATATGGCGGGCATGTGCTGCACCACCAGGATGGGCAGGGGAAAATCGTTCTTCAGTTTGGGAACGACCTCCTGGAGGGCGTTGGGCCCGCCCGTGGAGACCCCGATGGCCACCAGGTCGATGCGCCCCGGCTTTCGGTCGGGCCGTTTGAGGATGGGCGTCGGCGTTTTCTCCGTCGGAACGACTGGCGCGGGCGGGGGAGGCTTGACCAAGGGACGGAAGGCCGGCTGCGGAACCGGAACAGCGGTCCGGCCGTTGGCGATCCCCTTGATCTGCCTGGAGTATTTCCGGGTCCGGGCCATGGAAATGAGCCCGGATAGAGACTGGCGGAGTTCGCCCGCATTCGCCGCGGCCGACGCCCCCCGGGGCTTGGAGATGAAATCCAGTGCCCCCGATTCCAGGGCCTTGACCGTGATCCGGGCCATCTCCCGGCCCACGCCGCTGACCATGACCACGTCGACGTCGGGATGGCGCTCTTTGATCCGTTTGAGGGTCTCCAGGCCGTCCATGTCGGGCATGTTGACGTCCAGCAGCACCAGATCGGGTTTTTTGGCGTCGATTTTGGAAAGTGCGAGCTTTCCGCTGGACGCCACCCCCGCCAGCTCGACCCTGTCGATGTCGCCGATAACCTTGGACAGAATCTGCCGATCAGTCACCGTGTCGTCTACTACCAGGATTTTAAGGTCTTTTTCCAAATGTTTTCCTTAATGAAAGGGTGCAGAAGGGCAGAGGGACAGAAGGACAGAGGGACAGAGGGACAGAGGGACAGAGGGACAGAGGGACATTCTTGATCATCGTTTTGGCCAATGGATGCCGCGGAGCGGCAACGGTATATAGCCTGGGGTTTCAACCCCAGGGTGGGACGACCAACCAATGCGCCCTGAAGGGGCGCAGGCAGGTGTATGGCCGAAACGATGATCAAAAACAATACATTCTTTCCAATAGCCAATAGATAATGAGGATGCGGCATTTCGTCATTGTCGCAGGGGCGAAAAATTTTTCGCCCCTACAGGCGGACCAACGCATTATCAATATTACTGAGCTGGTTTTTAGGGTTTCAGTCTCGCTATCTATTGCGATACGGGGTTTTCCCCCTCTGTCCCTCTGTCCCTCTGTCCCTCTACAATTTAAACCGCCCCACCAACCGCGACAATTTCGAAGCCATTTCAGCCAGCTCTTTGGAGGACTGGTCGGTCTGGGCGGCGCCGGAGGCGGTTTGCCGGGACGCCTGGCTGATGTTCTGGATGTTTTTGGAGATGTCGTTGACGCCCCGGGCCGCCTCGTCCGAGGATCGGGCCACCTCTTTGACCCCGTTGAGGAGTTCGTCGATGTTGCGGGCCACTTCGGCGGCGGTTTTGGATGCCTCGTCGATGGAGCGGGCGATTTCCCCCACCAGATCAGCCGATTCACCCGCGTTTTCAGCGACTTCTTTTACGGTGACGGCGGCCCCGGCCACCGATTTGGAGATTTCGGAGGCGGTGGCGGTCTGTTCCTCCGAGGAGGAGGCGATCATCTCGTTGATGCCGGCTATCTCGCCGATGATCTTGTTGATCTCTTCGATGGCGGACACGGCGTCGTCGGTGGAGCGCTGGATCTGATCGATCTGGTCGGCGATCTCGTCGGTGGCGTCGGCCGACTGCCGGGCGAGTTCCTTGACCTCGCCCGCCACCACGGCGAACCCCTTGCCGGCGTCCCCGGCGCCGGCCGCCTCGATGGTGGCGTTCAGGGCCAGCATATTGGTCTGGTCGGCGATGTCCTTGATGACCCCCACCACCTTGCCGATCTGTTTGGAGGCGGCGACCAGGGCGTCGATGCGGCTGTTGATGACGTCGGTGCGGGATTTGGCGTTCTGGGAGATCCGGCTGGCCTGGGCCGTGTTTTTGGCCACCTCGTTCAGCGACGTGGTCATCTCCTCGGCGGCCGAGGCCACGCTGTTGACCTGGGACGAGATGTCTTCGCTGGACCGGGCCATGGCCGTCACGTTGTCGGCGGTCTTCCGGCCGGCGCCGGACACGTTCCCGAAGGTCGAAGACATCTCTTCGGTCATGGAGGCGATGCTCGACACCGAGGCGCTGGCCTCCTCGGCGGCCGAGGCCACGGTCCCCACGCTGGCGCTGACCTCTTCCGAAGCCGCGGCCACGGTGCCCGCCTGGGCGTTCATCTCCTCGGCCGAGGCCGCCATATCGCTGGAAACCGAGGAGAGTTCCTCGGACGCGCTGGAAAGGGTGTTGGCGGCGTCGGCCATTTCCTGCATGAGGGCGCGCAGGTTGCCGATGGAGCGGTTGAGGTTCCCCGCCATCTGGCCGATCTCGTCCTCCGATTCGACGGACACCGCGGCGGTGAGGTCTCCGTCGCCGAACCGTTTGGTCGCCTCCATGACCTGTCGGATGGGCCGCGTGATCAGCCGGGTGAGAAAAACCACCACGGCCGCGGCCAGAAGGACCCCGACGATCAATCCGAAAAAGGAGACCGTCACGGTTCTGGACAGCAGCGCATCGGTGTCGGCCGCCACGGCGATCATCCGGTCCATGCCGGTGACGAAGACGTCCTGGGCGATGTCGAGCAGCCCTTTGGCCACCGCGTCCCGCTCCGTGTTGAGGGATTCGATGGCCAGCCGGTTGTCGAGAAGCTTTTCCATAACGGTCCGGTAATTGCCGGCGGCGTCGGCGACGACGTCGATCCGGCGCAGTCCTTCGGCGTCCAGGGTGATGGCCCGGAGCTGTTCCAGGAGGTTCCGGATGGCGTCGAAATCCTTGAGGATCTCCCGGATTGCTTCGTAGTTCCGCCTGGTCTGGGCCTTGAAGTTGGCGACGCGGATGGCGTTGCCCTCCTCCATGATTCGCTGGAGAAGGCGGACCCGTTCCAGCCGTTCCAGCAGGGTTTCGCCGAGGGCGCCGGCCCGGATATCCCGGGCCAGGGACTCGGTCTGTTGGCCGATGAACTCGCGGATGTTGGTCACATAGCGGTCGGCGGCCGCATCCAGCGTTTCCCGGTTGCCCGAAATGGCGCGGTTGAAGGCGACCGTCCGTTCCACAAGCCCCTCATAGGTGTCCACGGCGATCCGGGCATCGCTGAGAGGCTCCCGGAGTTGGGCCAGGTCTTCGTACTGCTGGGCCAGGGATTGGGCGTCCTTCAGATCGTCCCGGACCTGGGCCAGGTATTCGCGGCCCCGGGTCAGATAGGTTTCGTCCCCGCTCAGGGCGTACCCCCGAATGTTGTACATGGTCAGCAGGCTGTGGCGCTCCACATGGCCGGATTCCGCCACCTCCGGCGCGTATTCCCGGGCCAGTTTTTGAGATTGCTTCCGCACCTCCCGGATGTCCAGAAGGGCGACGCCGCCGAGGACGACGCCGAGGCCCAGCACCAGTGCGAAAGTGATGCCGATCTTCATGCCGACTTTCAGGTTCATGAACGCTCTGATCATGCTCTCTTCTCCGTTCTATAGATCGGTCTGCCCGCCCACCCTCTGTCCCTCTGTCCCTCTGTCCCTCTGTCCCTCTGTCCCTCTGTCCCTCTGTCCCTCATCATTTCCCCGCCGCCATCACATCTTCCAAAACCGCCGCCACATCCAGCAAAATGATCAGCCGGTTTCCCCGCTTGATCACCCCCCGGATCAGGTCTTCCCCGATGTCGGCGACGTTGGGGGGCGGGGGCAGGATTTCGTCCTCCTCCACGGTCGCCACGTCGTCCATCCGGTCGATGACGAACCCCACGATATCCTCGCCCACGGCCATGTCTTCCAGCTGGCCGTCGGCCACGAAGTCCTGGATGTCCTCCCGGGTTTTGAGGATCAGGAGCCGGGCGGCGTCGATGTTCCCGGTGGGGGAACGGTTCAGGCAGACGTTGAGGTCGATGACCGTCACCACCCGTCCCCGGAGGTTCATGAGACCGCGGAGCTGGGGCGGGGCGTCCGGGATGGGGCTGATGTTCACCTGGCGGTTGATCTCCTTGACCATGAGGATGTCGATCCCCATCAGGGTCTCGCCCAGGTGGAAGGTTGCGATCTGTCGGGTCATGACGATTCTCCTTTGGCGCCGGCGGATCTCAGCATACCGGCCAGTTTCTCCAGGAGCCGGGTCTTGTTCAGCTTCAGCTCCCACTCGTCGAATCCGGCCTCGTAGCCTTTTTCCACCACCGACAGATCCCCTTCGTTGCCCAGGGAGGTCACCGCCATCACCGGCAGCTTTTCCAGCCGGGGATCGGAGCGGATGGCGGCGATGACCTCCCACCCGGTCATCTTGGGCATGACGATGTCGAGAATCACCGCATCCACCGGTTCCTCCTCCAGGATCTGGAGGGCCTGCCGGCCGTTTTCCGCCGCCAGCACCTCGTAGCCGGCCGAGGCGAGGTAGTCCTTTTCCACCATCCGGAAAAACGGCGTGTCTTCGGCCAGGAGGATCCGGGGCGCCTTCTTCTCCACCCCGCCGGGCGCCTGTTCGGTGCGGTACCACTCCGGGGCCGCCATCTCGAAGAGGCGGTACATGTCGGGCAAAAGGGTGATCCGGTCGTCGATCACCGCGGCGCCGAACAGGCCCGGGGCCATGATGCTGGCGGTGTCCAGTTCCACGGCCGCCATGGCCGTGTTGATCACTTCCTTGAAGACGATCCCCATGGGATGGGCCATCCCCTTGGGGACGATGAGGCCGATGGTGTCGTCGGGGGAACGCTCGGGCCGGGTCACCGGCAGATGATCCTCCAGAAAAACCAGCCGGAGCTTTTCGCCCTGGTACTGGAGAAATTGCTTGTCCTTGATCCGCTCGATGCGGGACGCCGAGACCTTCTCGATCCGGCTGATGAGTTCCAGGGGCAGGGCGAACCGCTCCGGGGTGTCGTTGTCGAAGATGAGCAGGGTCTGGACCTCGGCCGCCACCGCGCCTTCCTCCTGTTCCCCGGCCCGCTCCGCCTCCTCGTCGATGGTTTCCAGCCGCCGGATGGCCGTTTTTTTGACGATGCCCGCCACGTCCAGGATCAGGGAGACCTTGCCGTTGCCCAGGATGGAGACCCCGGAGAAACAGGCCATCCGCTTGAGATACCGGGGCAGGGGCTTGACCACGATCTCTTCGGTGTTGACGATGCGGTCCACCACCAGGCCGAACCGGATCCCGCCCTGTTTGACCACGATGATCCGCAGGGGATCGTCCCGGTCGGTCAGATCCGTTCCGGCGCCGGGTTCCGTCAACCCCAGGAGCCGGTTGAGGTCCACCAGGGGAAGGAGCACGTCCCTCAGCCGCAGGACCCAGGCGTTCCGGACCGCGTCGATCCGCTCTCCGATTTCGTCGGGCTTGACCCGGACGAGTTCGTCGATGTCCACCTCGGGGAGGATGAAGAACTGGCCCCCCGATTCGATCATCAGCCCCGACACGATGGCCAGGGTCAGGGGCAGCACCAGGGTGACCGTCGAGCCCTGGCCGGGGGCGGATTCGAGGTCGGCGGTCCCCCCCATGCCTTCGATGTTGGTCAGCACCACGTCCATGCCCACCCCCCGGCCGCTGAGGTCGGTTATCTCCTTGGCCGTGGAAAATCCCGGCCGGAAGATGAGGCGGGTCCGGTCCTTGGCGCTCATGCCGGCCGCCGCTTCCCGGGAGATGATCCCCTTTTCCACGGCTTTCCCGGCCACGAAATCGGGATCCACGCCCCGGCCGTCGTCGACGATGGTCAGGTGGACCTGTCCCCCCTGGTGAAACGCCTTGAGGGTGATGGTCCCGTACCGCGGCTTGCCCGCCTTTTCCCGGTCCCCGGGGGATTCGATGCCGTGGTCCACGGCGTTTCGCACCAGGTGGGTCAACGGATCCGAAAGCCCCTCGATGATGGTCTTGTCCAGCTCCACGTCGCCGCCGGACGCGACCAGCCGGATCTCCTTGTAGTGCTTTTTGGCCAGATCCCGGACCACCCGCTGGAACTTGTCGAAGACGATCGCCAGGGGCTGCATCCGCATCTGCATGATCTTTTCCTGCATCTCGGTGGTGACGCGGCTGATGTGCTGGAGGACGGGATTGAGCCCCGGCGTCGACTTGACCAGCGGCAGGGCCGCCTGGAGCAACTGGTTGCGGCCCAGCACCAGCTCCCCGGCCAGATTGACCAGCTCGTTGAGAAAATTGACCCCCACCCGGATCTTCTCCTCGGCCTGCACATGCCCCCGCCCCCGCCCCCGCCCCCGCCCCTCCGGTTCCTTTTTCCCCGGAACCTCCGACGCGCCCTCGTTTCCCGCCTTTGTCCCTCTGTCCCTCTGTCCCTCTGTCCCTCTGTCCCTCTGTCCCTCTGTCCCTTCTTTCCCCTCTTTCCCCTCCACCGCCCCCAAATCGATCACCGTCACCCGATCCCCCGGCAGATCCAGCGCATGGGGAATCGTTCCCGGCGTCAGGTCCGTGGCGAAGAGAAAATCGAAGGCCAGTTCGTTTTCCAGGCAGTCCGACAGGCCCGAGACGCTTTCCACATCGAGAAAAGAATCGATGAACTCGCCGGTGGTCTCCATGTTGTTGATGAAATCGTAAGGGGTCCGGCCCCGTTTCCGGAGATCCTCGTTGAGGTAGATCTTCACCGCGTAGAGGTTCTGGCCGGCCTCCACCAGCCGCCGGATTTCGCTCCGGGGGACATGGAACTGGGCGGGCACGGTCCCGGTCGTCTGGTGATCGGCGGGTTTTTTGTACACGGCCACGGTTTTGGGGGCCTCGGCGTTCTCGTCGATGAGCCCCTTTAAAAAGGCGATCTCGGAGTCGATGTCGAAGGATTCGCTGCCGGAGATGTCTTCCAGCATGCTTTTCAGGGCGTCCACCCCCGACAGGAGGGCGTCGATGAGCGGGGTGGTCAGGGGGATCTTGTTGTCCCGGAGCAGGGAGAGGGAGTTTTCCATGACGTGGCTGAGGCGGCCGATGTTCTGGAACCCGAAAAACCCCGACGCCCCCTTGATGCTGTGAACGCCCCGGAAGATCCGGTTGACCGTGTCGGGATCGACATTTTCTCCGCTCTTTTCCAGGGCCAGCAGATCCGGCTCGATGACCTGAAGGTGCTGCTGGGATTCCTCGACAAAGGCGGGCAGGAGTTCATCGAAATCGGTCACGGGGCCGCCTCCTGATGGATGGTGAAGATGGCGGGCAGACGGAAAAAACGGGCCACTTTCATGAACTTCTCGTTGGCGCCCACGATTTCGATGGTCTTGGACGCGCCCGCGGCCTCCCGGTAGAGCCCTACGACCAGGTTGACGCCCAGGGAGTCGACGGTCTCCACCCCGTGGACATCCAGCACCACCTTCGCCGCTTCCGGATGGGCCGCCATCTGTTCCACAAAGAAATTGCGGAGGGATTCGATGCGGCTGGCCACTAGATCGGTTTCGGGAATCAGGAACAGGGTATCGTCTTCCACTCGGGTTTTCATTTGGTTTTCTCCAGAAAAGCGTTACAAAAGGTGTTTTTCGAAAATGAGCGACACCGTCCCCCCGGCGACGGCGACCTCATCCGCGATAGATTGCATGGCCGCCAACCCGCGGCCCCTGTTCTGGAGCGCGTCCACGGCGTCGATGGTCCGGGGCGGCTCGGGCAGCTCGAAGCCGGGGCCTTCGTCGGACACGTCGATGCGCAGGCGGTCCGGCGTGCGGTAAATGGAAACGTCCACATAGGCCCCCGGCGCCTGCCGGTTCCCGTGCTGAACCGCGTTGATCAGGGCCTCCCGGAGGGCCAGCATCACGAACTCCCGGTCCTTGCCGAACGGCGGCGCATGGGGGGCGAGGATCGTCCCGGCCCACCGGCAGGCGTCGTCCACCTCGCCGTACCCCGATTTGAAGGCGCGGTGGTCGCCGATGTCCGGGGGCCGGACCGGCGCCCGGAGGGTGACCAAAAGAATGTCGTCGGTCTGAGTCTCCCGGTTCAGCGCATAGTCGATGATCTCCCGGCCCAGGCCGTGGATCGATTCCCTGTCGAGCCTGATCCCGCCGGAGGCGAGGGCCGCCCGGATCGTATATTCCGGCAACCCGTCGGTGAACAGGAAAAGATAGGTTCCCGGTTCGAACCGGAATCCGTCCTCATGGAAAAGGTCGTCCTGGGGGAGCAGCCCCAGGCACATGCCGCCGCCGGTCAGCTCCCGGATATCGACGCCCCCTCCAGCGGTCGGCCGCGCCAGGAGCCCGCCGGGGTTGCCGGCCGTGCCGATTTCCACCCGCCGGCGGTTCCGGTCCCACAGCAGCGCGGAAGCGCACAGGTGGTATTCGCGGTAATCCGAGGCGTTCAGCTCGTGGTTGATGGTCCTGAGCAGGTCATGGGGCTTCTGAGCCCGGTTCCAGTTGGCGGTGAGCACCCCCAGGTAAAAGGCGCTAAGATAGGAACTCATGACGCTGTGACCCGACACGTCCCCCAGAAAGATCCCGCACCGGTTGGAGAGGTTGAACCGCCGGCAGCAGGCCAGATCGCCGCCGGCGTCGGTGAGGGGCGAGTAGGCGATGTCGATGGTCTCGCAGGCGGTTCCGCAGCCGTAGCGGATCAGGTTGGCCTGGGCCTTGCGCACCTGATGGGCCGTGGAGGCGGTCCGGACCCGGGAGCCCTTCTGCCCGGCCCGGGTCACGGCCGATTCGACGGCCTGCAGGATCGACGTCTCGAAATCGGCGTCGGCCATGACGCCGTCGGCCCCCAACTGGAGGGCGAGCTGAAAGGTGTCCTTATCGTATTCCGGCGCGTAAATAAAGACCAGAAGCTCGGGCCGGTTCCGTTTGACCCGGGCCAAAATTCCCATCCCGTCGATGCCCGGCGCGAAGAGGCTGCTGATGATGATCTCGAACCTGCGCCACCGGTTTTCCAGGGCCTCCAGGGCCTTGTCTCCGCTCGGGACCCGGACTACTTCGAGGTGATGAGCCGTCAGGAATTGGACCCGCCGGTCGGCCAGGGCCGGATCCTCTTCCACCAGGATGGCCGAGAACCCGGAAAACCGCTCCGGATCGGCCTGGGGCGTTGCCGGTTCCGCCGCCGGCGCGTCGTCCGCCCTAACCCGGTCGTATCGGTTGACCAGGGCCTCCACCGCCTTCAGGTCGATGGGTTTGGGCAGAAAATCGTCGCCCCCGGCCTCCAGGCATTGCAGGCGGTCCTGTTTGTCGTCCATGGAGGAGGCGATGATGATGGGGGTCCGGACCCCCATGCGCCGGATTCGGCGGATGGTCTCGTACCCGTCCATCCCCGGCATAAGCAGGTCCATGAAGATGAGCCGGAAGGACCGGGCGCCGATGGCTTCAAGGGCCTCTTTGCCGTTTTTGGCCTCGACGACGCCATACCCTTGCCGGGTCAGGACCGTCTTCAGCAGCTCGCGGCTGAAGGGATTGTCTTCCACCACCAGAATGGGCGGATCACTGCGGGAATCATGGGTCATGGATGCGTTCCATTGGTTATGGGTCATACAAGACGTTAATTCATAGCAGTTTTTGAGATTGCCAGCAACAGGGATCTCATGTAATAGAGGAAGCTGAACCGAGAGCGGAACCACCCCAACCGAAAAAGGAGCGGTACATGGAATTCAGGGATTATCGAAACATTCACGAAATGCTCGCGGAGACCGTCGCGCGGTCCCCCGAGGGGCTCGCCTATTCGTGGTTTGCCGAAGGCGGCGAAAAGGAATCCGCGACCTGGGCGGATTTCGATGCTCAGACGGCCCAGGTCGCCAAAAGCCTCATGGCCCTGGGCGTCGAAAAAGACGACAAGGTCGTCATCCTCAGCTACACCAGCTACCGGTGGGCGCTCTCCGATTTCGGCATAAACCGGATCGGCGCCTGCACCGTCGGCATTTATCAATCCACCCTGGCCGGGGATTGCCGGTACATAATCGACCACAGCGACAGCGTCCTGGCCTTCGCCGAGGATGAAACCCAGTTGGCCAAGTTGATGACAATCCGGGAGGAGATTCCCCGGGTCCGGCGGGTGATCCTGTTCAAGGGAACGCCGCCGGAAGACGACTGGGTTCTGTCTTTCGAGGATTTTCTTGAACTGGGCGACGGGACGTCCGACGCCGACCTGGCGGCAAGGACCGCGGCGGTGGATCCCCATGATCCGGCCGGGATCATCTACACCTCCGGCACCACCGGCCGGCCCAAGGGAGTGATCCTGACCCACGATAATATCACGTTCACGGCCCAGTCCTGCCGGGGCTGCGGCGGTTTCCGGGACGGCGACTCGACCTTTCTTTTCCTCCCCCTGGCCCACGTTTTCGCCAGGACCGCGGTCTACACGGCCGCGCTGATCGGCAACACCACCGTCTTCAACCGCGACATGGACACCCTCATCGAGAATTTCAAGGCGGCCGAACCCCACTGGTTCATCAGCGTGCCCCGGATCTTCGAGAAAATTCACGCCAGGGTCCTGGCCGGGGCCGAGGCCAAAGGCGGGATGGCCCTCAAGATCTTCCGATGGGCCGGCCGGGTGGGACGTCGTGTCAGCGATGAAAAGCTGGCGGGCCGACCCGTTCCGCCCCTGCTCAAATTTCAGTATGGAGTGGCCGACCGGCTCGTCTTCCGCAAGCTCCGGGCCGCCCTGGGGGGACGGGTGCGGTGGTGCATCAGCGGGGCCGCGCCCATCAATCCGGACATCGCGCGGTTTTTTCACGCCGCCGGCATCCTGGTCCTTGAGGGGCTCGGCATGACCGAAAACACGTCGTTTTCCAACCTCAACCGGCCGGACAACTACCGGTTCGGATGGGTGGGACCTCCGGGGCCCGGCATCGAGCAGCGGATCGCCGAAGACGGCGAGATCCAGTTCCGGGGCCGCAACGTCATGCCCGCCTACTACAAAATGCCGGAGGAGACAAAGGCGACCTTCACCGAGGACGGCTGGCTCAGAACCGGCGACCTGGGGGAGATCGACGAGGAGAATTTCCTCCGGATCACCGGCCGGAAAAAGGAGCTGATCATCACGGCGGGCGGCAAGAACATCGCTCCGGCCGCCATCGAGGGGGTGATGGCCATGTCCAAATACCTCCACCAGGTGTTCGTCGTGGGGGACGGACGGAAATTCCTCAGCGCGGTGGTGACCCTCGACCCGGAAACGGTCGCCGATTACGCCCGTTCCGAGGGGATCTCCTTCAACGCGGTGGACGACCTTATCGGCCACCCCAAGATCCAGGCCCTCGTGGAATCGGAGGTGGCGGAGAAGAACAAGGCGTTCGCCTCCTTCGAGACTATTAAAAAGGTGGTCGTGGTTCCCGAATTCACCATCGACAACGCCATGATGACCCCGACCATGAAGCTCAAAAAGAACGCGATCCAGGCGGAATACGCGGACGAGATCGCGGCCCTGTACCGGTGAGCGGGCGGCGGCCGCGGCCCTTCGGGTCGATTTGACCGACGGCGCGGCTACCGCTTCCAGCCGCCCATGAGGTGGAGATGGAGGTGGAAGATCACCTGCCCTCCACCTTTTTCGACGTTGAACAGCAGCTTATAGCCCGATCTATCGACGCCCTCCTTTTTGGCCATGTCCCTGGCCGCCATGAAGAGATCGCCGAGGATGGACCGGTGGTCGTCCGTCAGGTCGTTGACGCTCCGGATGTGCCGTTTGGGGACTATCAGCAGGTGGACGGGCGCATGGGGCTTGATGTCCCGGAACACCACCAGATGGTCGTCCTCGTAGAGGAATTCGGTGTCCGTTTTGCCGTTGGCGATGTTGCAGAAAATACAGTCCTGGGTCATGGGCGCCTCCCTGGAAGGTTGGGCCCGGGGGGTTGGGACCATCCCCGGGCCGTGGGATGCCATAAAAAAAGGTTAGCCGGGAGGGCTAACCTTTAGAGCCTATCCGAAAACCGCACTTTTTGGCCCCATGCCGCGTTCTCGCCCTTTCTCAATCCTCGAAATAGTCCCACTATTCCTCCGGTTGAAAAAGTGCCGCAGCCTTGCCTGGAACCAAAAATTACGATTTTCGGATAGGCTCTTGGTCTTCGATTGGTGGAGCTGAGGGGGATCGAACCCCTGACCTCATGACTGCCAGTCATGCGCTCTCCCAGCTGAGCTACAGCCCCGTGTCAACAGAAGTCTTTGTAGCAAAAGCGAAGGGGCCTGTCAACAGGATTTTCATCGGCGGCCGGGGAATCGGCCCGTTTTATCCACGGATCGTCGGTTTCCCCGGCCAAGGCAAATTATTTTCTTGAATTTTATCGTTGGAACGCATTATATAGGGCGATGAATTCCGATATGTCGTAATGTCGAACCCTATCCATGCGGAGAGCATAACGTGTTTTACAGAGAAAATGAAAACGACGCCGACGGATCCCACGAAGACGGCGGAGCGGGGGAGATCGACCGGGGCGCCTATCACAAGGATTTCGAGACCCTGGAACTCTCCACCAATGCGACGCCCGACGAAGTGACCGAAGCCTACCAGCGGTTGAAGGAAGCCTATTCGCCCGAGCTGATCTCCATGTCGTCGCCGGTGGGCTATGCCATCGAAAAAAAGCGCCGTCAGGACATGATCGGCGGGATCGAAGCCGCCTACCGGAGTCTCCAGCGGCTTTTCGCAAAAGAGGCGCCGGCCCGGCCGGAGGAGATCGCCGCCCGGGAGGACGAACCTCCCCCCGTGGAGGCGGTTGGGCCGGATGCGGCGGAAACCGGGCCCGTCGCCGCAGAACGGCCCCTGGCGGACATCGCCGATTTCAGCGGCCAGACCCTGAAGGAGATCCGGGAGAATCTGAATATCTCCCTGGAGTGGATCTATGAGGAAACCAGGATCCGCATCCCGACCCTGGAAAATATAGAGACCGAAAATTTTCCGGATTTGCCCCCGGAAGTCTACGTCAAAGGGTTTGTCAAAAGCTTTGCCCGGTGCCTTTCCCTTGATCCCATCGCCACCGTCCGGATTTACATGGAAAAATACCATGAATGGCAACGGCGGAAGGGGGGCAAAAAACATCGCCAGCAGCACCATGCGCCTTTTCGGTTCTCAAAGAAAAAAGGCAAAAAAGGGGAACCGGCGCTATAGGGATTCGGGGGTAAAGGCGACCACCTCGTCGATGGCTGCGGCGTCGGCCAGCAGCATCACCAGACGGTCGACGCCCAGCGCGTTGCCGCCGGCCGCCGGCATGTGGGCCAGGGCCTCCAGAAAGGGTTCCGGGCTGGGATAGGGGTCGCGGCCGGCCCGGCGGCGAAGGGCCTCTTCCTTTTCGAACCGCCGCCGCTGCGCCGCCGGATCCGTCAGTTCGGTGAAGGCATTGCAGAGTTCCATGCCGGCGATGTAGAGTTCAAACCGTTCGGCCACCGTCGGGTCGTCGGCTTTCAATCGGGCCAGGGCCCCCGATGCCTTGGGGTAATCGTAGAGAAACAGGGGCCGTCGAAACCCGAGACGGGGTTCGATCTCCAGGGCGATCACCTCGTCGAACCGGTCCGTTTCCAGGGAATTTTCCATGGAGACGGCGGCGTAGCGGTCGAATGCCTCCGACACCCGCATCCGGTCCCATGGGCCTTCCAAATTCACATCGTGCCCGGCATAAGATAGACGGGCCCCTTTGCCGGCGGCGTCCGCCGCTGATCGGATCATCGATTCGGTCTCGTCCATCATCTGGAAATAATCGCTTCCCGCCCGGTACCATTCCAACATGGTGAACTCGGTCAGATGACGGGAGCCCCGCTCTTCCCGCCGGAAGCATTTGCAGATCTGGAAAATCCGTTCGCAACCCGCGGCCAGCAGCCGCTTCATGCAGAGTTCCGGGGATGTCTGGAGAAACCAACTTCCGGACGGGACGGCGTCGATATGGGCCTCGGGGGCCGGGGCCGGAATCCGGATGGGGGTTTCCACCTCCAGGTAGCCGCGGGCGGAGAAAAAGCCGCGGATGGCCGACAGGATGCGGGCCCTAAAACGGAGGATCTCCCGGTGTGGTATGGCCTGCTGGGAAAACAAGGGAGGCGGACGGTTACGGCTTTTTGCTCAGGTATTTATCCTCGGGACGATTTTGCATATAGGCGTAGCCGAACCGGGCGCCGTCCGCCGTTTCATACCAGTGGCGTCCCTGGTCCCGGCAGGCGTCGCAGGCTTTCCGGGGGACATGCACCGCCAGGATCCGGTCCCCCCGGTCGGAGGAGGAGTCGATGCGTAGGGCGCCGCCGCAGTCCGAACAGATCCGGATCGTTTCCCGTTGCCGCTCCGTGATGCCGTCGGTGTCGTAGAAAATGGACCGGTCCCTTTCCATCACGTCTTTCCCGTCGCAAAGGTGGTCCCGGACCTCGTCCCGGCGCGACCAGGCCAGCAGGATTTTTTCCCCGGTTTTTTCGATGTAGCGGGTCACGTCTTTGCTCTGCCGGATCCGGGCCGGATCGTAATCGGGTTCCACCACGCCGCTGTAATCGAGGCCGGCCATGGCCATGATGATCCCCACGTTGACGTAGGGCAGGGCGCCTTCGATGGCGTAGCCCCCTTCCAGAACGGCGATGTCCGGCTTCAGGATCGACGTGAGTTCGGCGTATCCCTGGGCCGAGAAGTTCATGTTGGTGATGGGATCGGAGTAATGGTTGTCCTGGCCGGCGGAGTTGATGATCAGATCGGGCTTGAATTCTTCGAGAATGGGCATCACGATCTTTTCGGCGGCGTAGAGAAATCCCTCCTCGGAGGTGTTGGGCGGCAAGGGGATGTTGAGGGTGGTTCCGACGGCGTTGGGGCCGCCGAACTCGTTCATGAAGCCGGAGCCGGGGTAGAGGGTGCGGCCGTCCTGGTGCATGGAGATGAACAGCGTGTCGGGATCATGCCAGTAGATGTCCTGGGTGCCGTCGCCGTGGTGGCAGTCGGTGTCCACGATGGCCACCCGGTCCACGCCGTAGGCGGCTCGAAGGAATTCGATCATGACCGCCTCGATGTTGATGTTGCAGAATCCGCGGGCCCCGTGAACCACCCGCATGGCGTGGTGGCCCGGCGGCCGGACCAGGGCGAACCCGCGTTCGATTCGCTTTTCCATCACGGCCATGCCCACGGTTTTGGCCCCGCCCGCGCTGATGAAATGGGATTCGGTGGCCACCTCCCAGACATCGGGCACGCAGAAATGGACCCGCTGGATGTCCTGGGCCCGGACCATATCGGGTTTGAGTTCGGTGATGCCCTCGATATCGAACAGCCCCTCCTCGAACACCTGGTCCTGGGTATAGAGGAGTCGCTCCTCCCGCTCGGGGTGGGTCGGGCTGATGGCCCAGTCGAAGGCCGGAAAAAAGACCAGACCGGTTTTATGGGCGGCTTGCAGCATGTCGGACTCCTGTATTCGCGTCATATGATCGGAAGACCTTGAACAATCCCATGGGCCGCCTTATTTTTACCAAGAACTGTAACAGAAAGTCAATAAAGGAGGTTTATCCTTGGGTAAGATCATCACCACCATCGTCGTCCTCGTCGGCATCGCCTTCGGGCTCCACTATTTTAATGTGGTTTACATCCCCTGGTTCGATTTTTCCGGCGGACCGGATGTCAAAACCCCCCAATCGGTGGAAAAGGTGTTCGGCGACAAAGACGCCACTCGAAAGGCGGCCGACGAGGCCCTGGGGGATTAATAATCGTCCTTGCATCATCATCAGATGGATGGCGAGCGGCGCCGTTGAATTCGCCTTGTTGGGATATTCATTTCCGTAATTCGCCTTGTTCAGTTGACCGAGTAGATCAACACGGGCCAGAACTCGTCCACCTTGCCCGGAAACTGAACGCTCAGTTTCAGAACGCCGGAAGTGGGGCGGATCGTTCCCCTGTAACGCCCCCCCCCATTCCTTTCCAGATCCCGCCATCGTCCCTCGTTGTACAGCGTGGCTCCTGAAATGCCTTCCGCATCCAGGGAAAACGAATATGTCTCTCCGCTTTCCAGCCGTCCGTTGAGGGGGGCTTTATTGATCCGAATGTCCTGATCCTTATCCTCATAATCGTAGACTTCCGGTAAATCGGTAAAATCTTTTCGGCTCATCTGTTTTCTCAGATCCTCGCCGGGTATGCCGATATTGTAAAAGGCGCGCAGGTTGGCGCGTCCCGGATAGGTCTGGGCTTCAAATTCCGCCAGTTTCATTTTTTTCCCGACCAGCTGCCAGTCCGGATCTTCGGGGAGGTGATCGAACAGAAAATAGGCCGGCGGGGTGAGGAAATAGATGGCGTCGAATTTTTTCAGGAATCGGCCGCCTTCGATGACGCCCGCCCCCCAGGTCGGGTCCATCAATCGCCAGTCGCCGTCGATCCTGACCGCGTTCCACTCATGGTTGACGTCGTCGAAATGCTTTCCCGGATAATAGGAGTGGCCTTTGCTGTATCCCCGAATCCGCTCAACCTCCAGCCCGGCCCGCCGGGCCAATCCATGGAAAAGGGACGCGTAGCCGTCGCATAACCCTTTACGGTTTTTAAGCGTCCGTTCGGCCCCGGCCTGGGTGCTTCTCCCCGAGAAAACCTTGGGTTGGACATCATAGGCGATGTTGTCCCCGATCCATCGATAGATGGCCCGGGCCTTTTCCGCGTCGTTTCGGGCCGGCCGGACGAGGTAGGCCGCCAGTCGGTCCAGGGACCGTTCGGCTTCCGGCGGCGTCTGGAGGGCGTGGCGGTCGATGGCCGCATAAACGCCGTCCTCGACCTGCGCGAGGGCCGTTGGGATGCGCGGCGGTTTGTCCGCCTTATCGGGCGTGCCGCCGCAACCCGCCGCCAAAATTCCGCAAAGACCCAAAAACAATACGAATCGCAATCGTGTTTTCATCATCATCATCATCATCATCAATCCTTAAACACCAGCCTGCCGCCCATGAGACCGGCGATGACGGCAAACAGGAGTAGAAAAAGGTGGAGGAGCAGGAAGATCCAACCGGCGGCGCCGCCGCTGCCGGCGACGTCCGGGTCGATGATCCACCACATCAGCAGGAAAATGGTCAAAACCGTCACCAGGGTTCCGCAGAGGATTTTGGTGAAAAACAGGTCGGTTCTGGCCCCTTTGTATTTGTATTGCCAGTTTTTATAGCCGGTGTAGAGCACCGCGGGCATGGCCAGGAGGACGATGACCATGTTGCAGATGGCCGCCGTCTCCAGGGTCGGGCATCCAAAAAGAAGAGCGATCAGCACAAACAGGACGGTGACGGGCAGGACGCCGTTGGGAACGTGAACCGTCATGGGGTGGGCATGATGTTTGACGATCATCCCGGACAGCTTGTCTTCTTTCCTCTCTGTCTTCGAGACCGAAGCATTGTTCTCCCGGGGCTCAGCCTCCCCGGATTCCGATGCGGCAGGCGTGTCCGGTTGGGCGGCGGTCTCCTTTTTCGATTCCCCTTCGTCCGGCAGCTCTATGAATTTGCTTTTATCCGCGCCGCAGACCGGACATTTCTCGGGAGGTTCTTCCCCCTCATGGATGTAGCCGCATACCGTGCATTTCCATTTCTTCATTCCGTTCCTCCCCATTCAAGAAATAGTGGCGATTTTCCACCGGCAAGGAGATGGGAACAGCCCATTCCCCATTCTCTAATCGCGCAGAGGCGTAAAACTATCAAAGACGGAAAAAAATGACAATAAAAAAAAGGTCCGTCCACCCTCGGGGATAGATCGGACCTTTTGATTTCTTGTGGCGTCCCCAAGGGGATTTGAACCCCTGTCGCCGGCGTGAAAGGCAACGGACTCCACCCTAAATATCTGATACTTATAGAAAACAACGGGCATGGGTGGACAGAAAGAGTATGAGGTTTGCGTCCGTTTTGTGTCCAAGTTGCCGACGATCAAAATCCGCCAATGGGCGCGGGACAACTGCGAACCCTTTTGATGCCGCCGGGGAATTCTTGATCGGGTTTTGATCGAGGAGGAAATGATATTCAAAAGCGCGAAAAGTCTTTGACAAATACAACCAACTTTTACTATCTTTATAAACATCATCCCCAGAAGGGCCTTGAAAAAGGCTCCCTGGCCCCCGTTGGGTTACGATCCAGCGGGTTTTTTTTGCAAAAAGGAGCTATGAAAAATAGAGTTTCTTTCATTGTAGACGGATTCAACTTGTACCACTCGGTCAAACAGGCTGAGTCTGCCCTTAAATCATCAACAAAATGGCTGAACATAAGGGCACTTTGTTCTTCCTATTTACATCTTTTTGGAAAAAACGCTGTTTTAACATCAATTTATTATTTTTCTGCCCTAGCTTTGCATTTAGAAGCAAAAAATCCCGACGTAACAAAAAGGCATAAAACTTTTTTAAGGTGTCTGAAAGATCAAGGCATATTCGTTGAGCTTAATCGGTTCAAAAAAAAAGAGATTAAATGTCCAAATTGTGGGTGTCAAATAAAAAAGCACGAAGAAAAAGAAACTGATGTTGCCATATCTATTAAGCTTATTGAGATATTTTTAAAAGACGAATGCGACACCGCAATTCTTGTTTCAGGAGATACCGATATTGCGCCAGCGGTAAAAACAGCGAGGGAGGTGTTTCCTAATAAAAAAGTTTGCTTTGCATTTCCATATCAGAGAAAAAATAGAGAATTACAGACCCTTTGCCCAAACTCGTTTACCATAAAGGGTCCAAAATATGTTTCGCATCAATTCGACAATCCATGCATATTGTCTGATGGAACCCATATAAGTAAGCCCCCGTCTTGGTAATCAAATATATAAACCGGCACAGAGGGAAAATCCAGGTGACGGATAAAGCCCAATACCCGTGAACGAATTCTCCGTAAAACAGCCTTCCAGGCTGTTCAAACAGCCTGGAAGGCTGTTTTACGGGTAAAAAAACGACTGAATCTCATTCATTCACGGGTATTGGGATAAAGCCGACTTGAAGAAGGAAAGGATTTTTACCTCGGAATATCCTGATGATTGAGCCCTGGCCTTTTATGTGTCCGCTTTGTGTCCACCAAAAAAACGGGCGATGAGATCGACCCTCAGCGCCCCTAACAACCTGTTTTTTTGGCGTCCCCAAGGGGATTTGAACCCCTGTCGCCGGCGTGAAAGGCCGGTGTCCTGGACCTGGCTAGACGATGGGGACGCAATCGGTATGTCCTGGTGGGCCGTGCTGGGCTCGAACCAGCGACTCTCTGCTTAAAAGGCAGATACTCTACCGACTGAGTTAACGGCCCTCAGTAAAAGAAAACTATACAGCATACTTTTCAGGGGTGTCAACGAAAAAATGGCGCCGGGGCGAGAATTTTTTTACGGGATCGTCGAAGGCGATAGCTGATGAGGGGAAACGTGGATGACGCCGCGCTATTATGGATTATGGTCTTGTCGTTGAGGGAAAAAGCTGCTATAAGCCGCCTCTTGGAACATGCCTCCGTTCGACCACCGGCTGGAGGCGGCAAGGGGCGTCCCGCTTCGGGGCCGGGAGTTTATTCGCGATTTCAGTTTTTTAGGCCCCGAAAAAAAGAAAATGAGGACTTCAGAAAAGTCTTGACAAGCCAAAAATACAAATGATATATGTGCTCTCTGTTTATCAGGTTATATGGCTGAATTCAGAGAGAATTTTTGTTGGCGGTTTACCCAGGCCATGGGTTGTAAAGATAGCGAGTGTTTAGAGTTTTTGAGGTTAAGGTGAGCTGGTCGGAATCATTTTTGACCATCTGAGATGAAGGGAGGTGCGAACAGTCAGGGATTGTACCGCAGCGTAACTGGAATCGATAATGGTAACTTTATTAATCACAAGTCAGGAGGTATGATAAATGCCGAGTTTTGTAATCAACGAGAAATGCGACGGCTGCAAGGGTGGCGACAAGACCGCTTGTATGTACATTTGCCCCAACGACCTGATGGTCCTGGAGCCCAATTCCATGAAGGCCTACAATCAGGAGCCCGATCAGTGCTGGGAGTGCTTCTCCTGCGTAAAGATTTGCCCCACCCAGGCCATCGAGGTCAGAGGCTACGCCGACTTCGTGCCGCTGGGAAGCAGCATCATGCCGATGATGGGCACCGAAGACGTGATGTGGACGTGTAAGTTCCGCAACGGCACCATCAAGCGCTTTAAGTTCCCCATTCGGACAACCCCTGAAGGCCAGGCCAACGCCTATGCGGATCTGAAGGGCAAGGATCTGGACAGCGAACTGCTCAGCACCGAAGAGGCCGACGGCTATTCGGTTCCGAAACCCCAGGCGACAGTCTAAGGGAGTTCCGCCACGCCATTTTTGTTATTTGAACAAGTTTGATCTAAGAATAATTTCGGTCCGACGCGCGTCGGATCACATTGCTAAGGAGGTTGTAGAATGGCATTACCGAACAAACCCAAGGGTGAACTTAAGGCTGTCAGGGATCCTGAAGTCGAGGAGCGCGAAGTTGATATTCTGATCGTGGGCGGCGGCATGGCGGCTTGCGGCTCCGCGTTCGAGGTTAAAAAATGGATGTCCGACGACCAGAGCGTGCTGCTGGTGGACAAGGCCGCCATGGAGCGCTCCGGCGCCGTGGCCCAGGGCCTTTCCGCCATCAATACCTACATCGGCGACAACTCCGCCGACGACTACGTCCGGATGGTGAGAAACGACCTGATGGGCATTGTCCGTGAAGACCTGATCTTCGACCTGGGCTGCCACGTGGACGACTCCGTCCATCTGTTCGAAGAATGGGGCCTGCCGGTCTGGAAGAAGACCGACGACGGCAAAAACCTGGACGGCAAGAAGGGCCAGAAACAGGGCACCCTGAAGTCCGGCGCCACCCCGGTCCGCACCGGCAAATGGCAGATCATGATCAACGGCGAATCCTACAAACGGATCGTCGCCGAAGCCGCCAAGATGGCCCTGGGCGAAGACAACATCCTGGAGCGGGTCTTCATCGTCGAACTGCTCCTGGACGCCAAAAACGAGAACCAGATCGCCGGCGCGATCGGATTCTCCGTTCGCGAAAACAAGGTCTACATCATCAAGTGCAAGACTATGATGGTCGCCTGCGGCGGCGCCGTGAACATCTATCAGCCCCGTTCCGTCGGCGAGGGCAAGGGTCGCGCCTGGTATCCGGTATGGAACTCCGGCTCCACCTACACCCTCTGCATGAAGGTCGGCGCCGAGCTGTCCATGATGGAAAACCGGTTCACCCCGGCCCGTTTTAAAGATGGTTACGGCCCGGTCGGCGCCTGGTTCCTCCTGTTCAAGGCCAAAGCGCTTAATGGCTTGGGCGAAGCCTTCGCCGGCTCCGACGCCGCCAAGGTCGAACTGGAAAACTACGCCCCCTACGGCACCGCCGCCATTACCCCGACCTGTCTGCGGAACCATTTGATGCTGTTCGAGATGAAGGCGGGCCGCGGCCCCATCATCATGGACACCGTCACCGCGCTGGCCGAGCTTGGCAAGACCATGGACAAGAAAGAACTCAAGCACCTCGAATCCGAAGCCTGGGAAGACTTTCTCGACATGACCTGCGGCCAGGCCAATCTGTGGTGCGCTCAGAACTGCGAGCCGGAAAAGAAAAACTCCGAGATCATGCCCACCGAGCCCTACCTGCTGGGGTCTCACTCCGGCTGCTGCGGTCTGTGGTGCTCCGGCCCCGATTACGACTGGGTTCCGGATGCCTACAAATGGGGCCACAACGGCAAAGTTTACAACCGGATGACCACCGTTGCCGGTCTGTTCACCTCGGGCGACGGCGTCGGCTGCTCCGGCCACAAGTTTTCCTCCGGCTCCCATGCGGAAGGCCGCATGGCCGCCAAGGCGATGGTCAAGTTCGTGCGGGACAACAAGGACTTCACGCCGACCATCGCTCAGTCCAAGGAAGAACTGGTGGACATGGTCTACAAGCCGGTCCGCATCTTCCTGGACAACCACGAGTACACCACCGCCATCGACATCAACCCGAATTACCTCAAGCCCGAGGGCATGATGTACCGGCTGATGAAGGCGACCCACGAGTACGGCGCCGGAACGGCGACCTACTACCAGACCACCTCCAAGAATCTCGAGATCGTCATGGATCTTCTGGAGACCATGCGGGAAGACTGCGAGAAGCTGGCCGCCGGCGACCTCCACGAGCTGATGAGAGCCTGGGAGATCTACCACCGCATCTGGACGGTGGAATCCCATCTGCGCCACATCCAGTTCCGGAAAGAGACCCGGTATCCCGGTTTCTACTATCAGTCCGATTATCCGAAACAGGATGACGCGAACTGGTTCTGCTTCACCAACTCCAAGTACGATCCCAAGGCCAAAACCTGGGATACCTTCAAGCGGGATTACGTCAAAATCATCCCCGATTAATCAATTCGGTAGTCGAGATGCCGGTCGTTAAGACGGTCGTCCGAGTGGATTGATTTGAGAATGCCTCCAGGTGTCGAAAGACGCCTGGAGGTTTTTATTAAGTAAGGGGGACATGGGACAGGTTGTGGGTCATGGGTGACAGGCGACCGCGCTTATCGCCTATCACCCATAACCCATAACCCGTGACCTGTGACCAAAAACCCCTAAATCTATCACCGGATACAATGGAGGGATAGCATGACAGACGATAAACAAGCTCCCGCGAGCGGGTCCATCCTGGTCGTCGGAGGGGGCATCAGCGGGTTGACCACCGCCCTGGAAGCCGCGGAAGTCGGGTACGAGGTGTTCCTGGTTGAGAAAAACCCCTACCTCGGCGGCAGAGTCGCACAGTTGAAGCAGTATTTTCCCAAATTGTGCCCCCCCACCTGCGGGCTGGAGATCAATTTCCGCCGCATCAAGGACAATCCGAGAATCAAAGTCCTCACAATGGCGGACGTGGAGAAGGTCTCCGGCGGCCCCGGCAATTATAAAGTGGAGATCAAGGTCAATCCCCGGTACGTCAACGAGAACTGCACCCTCTGCGGGGAATGCGCCAAGGCCTGCAAGATGGAGGTCTCAAACGACTTCAACTTCGGCATGGACCGGATCAAGGGGGCCTATCTGCCCCATGAGATGGCCTTTCCGGCCCGCTATGTGATATCGCCCCAGATCATCGGCGCCGAGGACGCCCAGCGGGCCAAGGACGCCTGCAAATACGACGCGGTGGACCTGGACATGACGGCCAAGACCCTGAATCTGGACGTCGGCGCCGTGGTCTGGGCCACCGGCTGGCAGCCTTACGACGCCAACCGGATCGACAATCTCGGCTACGGCCGCTACCCCAACATCATCACCAACATGATGATGGAGCGGCTTTCGGCGCCCAACGGCCCCACGAAGGGCCTGATCCAGCGGCCCTCGGACGACAAGGCCCCCGAAAGCGTGGCCTTTGTCCAGTGCGCCGGATCACGGGACGAAAACCATCTGCCCTATTGTTCCTACATCTGCTGCATGGCCTCCCTGAAGCAGGCCACCTACGTGCGCGAGCAGTTCCCCGATGCCAAGATCTACATCTACTACATCGACATCCGCACCCCGGGTCAGCGGTATGAAAAATTCTATCAGGACATCAAGGCGGACGAGAACATCTTCCTCATCAAGGGCAAAGTGGCCGAGGTGGCGGAAGATCCGGATACCAAGAACATCACCGTGGTGGCCGAAAACGCCGTGACCGGCGAAAAGACCCGTCAGACCGTCGACATGGTCGTCCTCGCCACCGGCATGCAGCCGACCGCCGCGACAACCAAACTTCCTGCGGATCTCACGTTCAATGCGGACGGCTTCATCGTCAACGACTTTGAAAAGGGCGGGATGTTTGCCGCGGGATGCGCCAACAAGCCGGCCGACGTCATGTCGTCCAACCAGAACGCGACCGGTATGGCCCTGAAAGCGATACAAACCCTGGTGAGAAGGTAGGAGGCACTCAATGGATAAAAAATTTGGCGTCTATATCTGCACCGGCTGCGGCATCGGGGAGTCCCTCGACGTCGCCGCCATGTGCGACGTGGCAGAGGAAGAGGGGCTCACATGCAAGACCCACTCCATGTTCTGCGGCAAGGAGGGGGTGGACCTGCTGAAATCCGAGATCGAGGGCGGCGTCAACACGCTGGTCGTCGCGGCCTGTTCCCGGCGGGTCAATTACGACGTGTTCCGGTTCGACGGCTGCATCGTCGACCGGGTCAACCTCCGGGAAGGGGTGGTCTGGTCCCATCCGCGGTCCGAATTCCCCGTCCTGACCGAAGAAGAGAAGGAAGACGAGGACAACTTCGACCGCGTTCAGATGATGGGCGAAGACTACCTGCGCATGGGCATGGCCCGGGTCGAGCGGATCAAGCCGCCCGAACCCTACAAGCTGGACACCCTTAACCGGAAGATCCTGGTCATCGGCGGCGGCGTTGCCGGCATGTCCGCGGCCGTGGACGCGGCCAGGGTCGGGTACGAAGTCACCATCGTGGAAAAGGGCGCGACCCTGGGCGGCTACGCGGCTAAGATCCGCAAGCAGCTGCCCATGAAGGATCCCTATGAGACCCCCATTCCGCCCATCGTCCAGTCCTGCATCGACGAAGTGGAAAAGCAATCCAACATCACCGTGCGCACCAACGCGGTGGTCGCCCGGATCGCCGGTCAGCCCGGTGAATTCATCGTCACCGTCAAAAAGCCGGGGGAGAAGATCGAATTCGACGTGCCCTATCCCCTGCCCGAGGAGATGACCGTCGATGAAAGCGGCAAGGAACTCGATCCGGAAACCCTCCATCAGAAATTCATGGAGTACAACGAGGGCCGCCGGGACATCCTGACCCCTGATCCCGACGGCGAGATGTTCGGCGCCGTGATTCTGGCGGCCGGATGGCGGCCCTACGAGCCGAAAAAGGACGAATTCGCCCATCTCGGCTACGGCGAACTGCCGGACGTGGTCACCAACCACAAGTTCGAAGAAATCGCCGCCCAGGGCAAGATCGTCCGTCCGTCGGACGGCAAGGAAGCCAAGTCGGTGGTCTTTATCCAGAGCCCCGGCCTGGAAAGCGACGCAGATTTCGACTACGCCGGCGCGGTTACCAGCATGGTGGCCCTCAAGCAGGCCACCTATGTCCGGGAGGATTTCGGGGACGGCAAGTCCTTCATCTTCTACCAGCACATGCGGACCCCCGGCCTGAGCGAGAACTTCTATAAAAAGGTGCAGCAGGATCCGGGCATCTTCATGACCAAGGGCAAGGTGGCCTCCGTATCCAAAAACGGCGACGGCATGATCGTCGAAGCGGAAGACACGCTGCTGGGCGAGAAGATCCGGGTGAAAGCCGACATGGTCGTGCTGGCCGCCGGCATGGTGCCCCTGACCAAGGACGAACCCGTGGTCAACATGGCCTATCGCCAGGGACCGGCCTTCCGGGACATCGACCTGTTCAACGGCTATGTGGATTCCAACTTCATCTGCTTCCCCTACGAGACCCAGCGGACCGGCATCTACGCCGCCGGCGCCGTCCGGCGGAGCATGACCATGGAAGAGGCCGTCGAGGACGCTTCCGGCGCGGCCCTGAAGGCCATCCAGTGCCTGGAGTCGGTCAACCGGGGCGTGTCGGTCCATCCCCGGTCCGGCGACATGACCTTTCCGGATTTCTTCTTCCAGCGTTGCACCCAGTGCAAGCGTTGCACCCAGGAATGCCCCTTCGGCGCCATCGACGACGACGCCAAGGGCACGCCGAAGCCGAACCCGACCCGCTGCCGGCGCTGCGGCACCTGCATGGGCGCCTGCCCCGAGCGGATCATCAACTTCTCCGATTACAGCATCGACTCCGTAGGCTCCATGCTCAAGGCGGTCAAGGTTCCTTCCGAGGACGACTACACCGAGCCGCCCTTCCGGATTCTCGGGCTGGTCTGCGAAAACGACGCCTATCCGACCCTGGACATCGCCGGTCTCAACCGCATCTCCTATTCGGCGGACGTCCGGATCATTCCCATCCGCTGCCTGGGCTCCATGAACGTTATCTGGATCAAGGACGCCCTTTCACAGGGGATGGACGGCGTCTTCCTGCTGGGATGCAAACATGGCGACGATTATCAGTGCCATTTTGTCAAAGGCTCCGAGCTGGCGGAGATCCGGGTCAAGAAGATCGGCGACGCCCTGGCCAGCCTGGCCCTGGAAGAGGAGCGGGTGGTCCAGTACGAAGTGGCCATCGATGATTATCCCAAGATTCCGCAGATCATCAACGATTTCGTGAAGCAGATCGAGGAACTCGGCCCGAACCCCTTCAAGGGCTTCTGATTCGACTGGAACCCGGTCGTCCGTCGTTTGTCATATCGGCGCCGGTCGCCCCCCGGGGCGACCGGCCATGACAGAGGACAGCCAGGAGACTGGCGAACCCACAAATGACAATAAGGAGGTATTGGCATGACGGATAAATACCTGGTGGAGCCTGACATTGGATTTTTGAATGAAGTGGTCGGGCTTGGGGGCGACACCCTGAAAAAATGTTATCAGTGCGCGACCTGTTCGGTCGCCTGCCCCATTTCACCGGACAACAAGCCCTTCCCCCGCAAAGAGATGATCGCGGCGGGCTGGGGTCTCAAGGACCGGCTGGTGAGCAACGCGGACGTCTGGCTGTGCCACAACTGCGGAGACTGCACCACCATGTGCCCCCGGGACGCCAAACCCGGCGACGTGATGGCGGCGATCCGCGCCTACGCCATCACGGAATACGCCCAGCCGAAATCCATCGCCAGGGCGGTAAACGATCCCAAAAAGCTCCCCATCCTGCTGGCGATCCCCGCGCTGATCTTCATCGTGGTGGGGCTGATTACCGGCCTGCTTGACTTCACGCCGGGCGGCGGCGAGATCGTCCACGGCAAATTTTTCTCCACCTGGCTGGTGGACCTGGTCATGATCCCGGCTTCCATCTGGATGGTGGCGATCTTCGCCCTCGGGCTCAAGCGGTTTATCGGCGACATTCATCAAAACGCCCTTGCGACGGGGAAAACGGATAAAGAGAAAATCGAACCGGCTGAATTCATCAAGGCCCTGGTCCGGGTCATCCCGCGCATACTGAAGCACAGTAAATTTTCGGAATGCGGGGAGAATGAAGAGCGGGCCACATCCCATATGATGGTCTTGTTCGGCTTCATCGGCCTGTTCATCGTCACCGGCATTTTCTTCGTGGTCCTCTACATCTTCGGCATCCACGGGCCGTATTCCCAGCTCAATCCGGTGAAATGGCTGGCCAATATCGCCGGCGTCTCCCTGGTCATCGGTTCGGCCCTGATGATCAAAAACCGGTTGGCCAAAACCGACCAGGTCTCCACCTACAAGGACTGGTCCCTGATCGGGTTGGCCCTGGCTTTGGGGCTCACCGGCATGTTGACCGAGATGACCCGCCTGGGCGGCGCGGCCGGGCTTTCCTACACGATCTATTTCATCCACCTGATCTTCGTGTTCGCCCTGTTCGCCTACCTGCCCTTCTCCAAACTGGCCCACCTGGTCTATCGCACCGTGGCCATGGCCTATGCGGAGTACAGCGGGCGGAAGTTTTAAAATGTGTAGGGGCGAAAAATTTTTCGCCCCTATGATTTTCGGTTAATTTATCCCTATGGTTTCAGCATAAAAACAGGTGTTCTGAATTTTTAGAATTCCCTGAAGCCCGTAACGGCGTGCTCACTATGGCCGCTTTTACGGGCTTTTTTATCTTGTGCAGGCCGGCCGGCATTCTGAAAAGAAAAAAGGGAGCAGGGGAAACCCCCGCTCCCTTTCTTGGTTCAGGAACGTTTGACTATTGAAAACGCTGCGTCAGGCGCCCGTGGCCGCCTTGTGGGTCTTGATCTCGACTTTGTCGGTCAGGCCTTCATAGTACTGCCGAAGGATCTCGACGACTTCGTCGCGTCCGAAGTGATCGGGGAGGTTCCCGCCTTCGGAGAGGAGCTTTCTCAGCATGGTGCCGGAGAGCAGAACGCGGTCATCCTTGGCGTGGGGGCAGGTCCGCAGGGAGGCCATGCCGTCGCACTTGTAGCAGAAGAAGGTCCAGTCGATCTTCAGCGGCGTGCAGAGAAGAGCCTTGCCGGGTTCGTCCGGGGTGGGGATCTGGTCGAAGATGGTCTGGGCTTCGAACATGCCGTAGAAGTCGCCCACGCCGGCGTGGTCGCGGCCGATGATCATCCGGGAGCAGCCGTAGTTCTGACGGAAGGTGGCGTGGAGGAGGCCTTCACGGGGTCCGGCATAGCGCATGTCCAGCGGATAGCCGCCCTGGACGACCTTTTCTTCCACGAAATAGTTCTTTACCAGGGAGTCGATGCACTTGACGCGGACCTCGGCGGGAATGTCGCCGGGCTTCAGGTTGCCCACCAGGGAGTGGATGTAAACGCCGTCGCAGACTTCCACGGCGATCTTGGCCAGGTATTCGTGGGACCGGTGCATGGGGTTCCGGAGTTGCAGGGCCGCCACTTCCTTCCATCCGCGTTTTTCAAACTCTTTCCGGGATTCTTCCGGACGCTGATAGATGCCGGCGTACTTGACGGGGTATTCGCCTTCGCTGAGCACCTTGACGGGCCCGGCGAGGTTGTAGTCGTGCTGATTCATGACCATCTGAACGCCCGGGTGATCGTCCTTGGCGATCTTCCAGAATTCCTCCGGCGTCTTGGTCCCTTCGCCCATGTAGACCTTTTCGCACTCGAACTCCTTGTTCTCTTTGGTCATCTGGAATCGCTCGGTGACCTTCATGGTGGCCATGATTTCGTTCCGGGCGGTGTCCAGGAGCGCGACCTCTTCGCCGTCTTTGATGCCCTCGGCGATCTCTTTTTCCACGGAAAGGGTCACCGGGATGGGCCAGAAGGTGCCGTCGGCCAGCAGACAATCGTCGCAGACGCTCTGCCAGTCGGCCTTGGTCATGAAGCCGGTGAGGGGGCTGAAACCGCCGATTCCCATCATGATCAGGTCGCCCTTCTCCCGGGGAGAGATCGGCACTTTCTTGAGGTTTTCCGCTTTTTTCTTTTCGTCTTCGAGTTCCTTGCCTTCCAGCAGACAGCAGGTAAGGCCTTTGCCCCCATGGGGAGGAATTAAATTAGACATCGGTTCGCTTCTCCTTTCACTGGTTTTTTTGATTAATGCGAGGTATCCCGTCGATACCGTGAATTCAAATATATAAGGGTGTAGTAAATAATAGGGATTAAAGGATTTGTCAAGAGCAATTAAGATTTATCGAGATCGCAAGCCCCGAAGGGGTTGGACATACCAGACCAGGGCAACGCCCTGGGAACTGGGAATAAAGGGCGAAATGATGATCAAAGCCCAGAATATATGCCGCCCTTTCAGGGCCATCCCCAAAATCCGTTACAATCAGACTTTATCTTTTGGGGGGAATTTGGTAAAATTTCCAGAAAGAGCCTGTCCGAAAACCTTAGATTTTGGTTCCAGGCAAGGCCGAAGCTCTTTTTCAACCACAGGAATAGGCTCAAATCATGTCCCCAAATAAGGAGGCGCACCATGTTCAAAGAGATACGAAAAGGATTGATGGCCGGCATCGGCGCCGTGTTGTTGACACGGGAGAAGGTTGAAGAGGCGACCCGCGGGCTGGTGAAAGAGGCCAAATTGTCCGAAGAGGATGCCCGCCGGCTCACCGAGGAACTGGTGGAGAGCGGGGAAAAACAGTTCGCCAAACTGGAGAAAGCCCTGAGCGACACCTTCAAGGACGGCCTGGACAACATCGGGGTGGGGCGTCAGGAAGCCATGGAACGGCTCAAGCATAAGGTGGACGCCCTGGAGATCCGCCTTTCCATCCTGGAAAAGGCGCATGAGAGCCGAAAGGAAAAGGAATAACCGGTGGACATCAAGTCGCTGAGCAATCTGGGACGGTTCAAGGACATCGTGTTCATCCTGTTGAAATACGGGTTTGAAGATCTTGTCGAACGCCTCGATCTGCCGGGGCGGAACGCGACCGAGGCGCGGCAGCGGCAGGTGGCCTCGGGGCTGCCCTCCTACGAGCGGCTGCGCATGGCCTTTGAAGAGCTGGGCCCCACCTTTGTCAAGATGGGACAGATCATGAGCCTCCGGCCGGATCTCCTGCCGCCGAACCTCATCATAGAGCTGGAAAAACTCCAGGACGACGTGGCGGAGGTCGACTTTTCAGAGGCCCGCAAGGTGATCGACCAAAATCTGGGAAAACCCCTGGAATCGGTCTTTCCGGTCTTCGATCCCCAGCCCATCGCGGCGGCCTCGCTGTCCCAGGTCTACCGGGCCGCGCTCACGCCCCAGGGGCCGGCGGTGGCCGTCAAGGTGCAGCGCCCCAACATCCGCCACACCATGGAGACGGATCTCAACATCTTTTCCGCCGTGGCCAAGCGGATCCACCAGCGGTACGAAGAGATTCGGTTGTACGACCTGCCGGAACTTGTCCGCGTCACCCGGCGGACCCTCATGCGGGAGCTGGATTTCAACCGGGAGGCCCGGTATCTGAGGATCGCCAAGTCGAACATGGCCGACCAGCCGGGCATCTACATCCCCGAAGTCTATCAGGAGTACTGCACCGCCCAGCTGCTGGTCATGGAACACATCAAAGGGGATCGGCTCAAAAATATCGACCTGTCGGCCCTTGAAGACGCCCATCTTATGGCCCGGATCGGACTCCGGGCCGGCATCAAGCAGATCTTCGGGGACGGGTTTTTCCACGCCGACCCCCATCCCGGCAACCTGATCCTTATGGAAGACCATCGCTACTGCATGGTCGACTGGGGAATGGTGGGCCGGTTGACCGTGGGCGACCGGTACGATCTCGTGGACATGATCCGCGCCCTGGCGGACCGGGACGGTCAGGCGTTGCTGGAGACCGTGTTGAAAATGTCCGTCCAGAAGGACGACGAGATCAACACCCGGAGCCTGGAGCGGGAGCTGCTGGAGATCATCGACCTGTACGCGTCCGTCCCCATCAAAGAACTCAACCTCGGCAATCTCCTCCTGGACATTACCGAGACGATGCGCGAACACCGGCTGGGCATCCGGCCGGATATGGCCACCATGATCAAAGCCCTCATCACCCTGGAAGGCGTGGCGCGGTCGATCTACCCCGACATGGACGTCGTCTCCGAAGCGGAACCCTTTGTCCGCCGGATCGCCGCCCGGCGCCACAGCCCCAAGGTCATCTGGCGGAATCTGACATCCATCCTCTCCGATCTCTTCACCATGCGCGGCGGCGTGCCCCGGCGCCTGGCCAAGATCGTCCAGAAACTGGAACACGGGAAGCTCCACATCCGGTTCGAACACGAAAACCTCCAGGGGTTGCAGGACACCTTCGACAACATCGCCAACCGCCTGACCTTCGGCATCATCATCGGGGCCCTGGTCATCGGATCGTCCATGATCATCACCACCGGGGTCCGGCCGTATCTTTTCGGGTACCCGGCCTTCGGCATCATCGGCTATGTCGTGTCGGCGCTCCTGGGCCTGTGGCTGGTGTTCAATATCATTCGATCGCGAAACTATTGAACTCAAAACTTGACATCTTACAGACGGAGCGGTCCCATGACAAGCAGCAGTACACATATTCGGCTATTGCGACGGGTCGCCGGCATCGTAATTCTGGTCTTATCTCTATCGGGATGCGCCGAAATGTTGCAGCAGGGCGGCCCCCAACCGGCGCCGGAGTCCGGCCCGGAGGCCATCGAACGGGGCGATCAGTTCGAACGCTACAAGGTCAGGGGGAAAGATTCCGTCTCCCACACCGTCCGTCACGGGGAGACCCTTTCGGGCATCGCCATGTCCTATTACGACACCTATTTAACGGATGTGGATTACCATGTGCCGCAACGGGCGTTCATGACGCCGGAAATCAGCGATCGATACGATAAAAGCGAGATCAGGCGGATGGGCAAGGTCTCCGACGTCGTAGCCCGGCTCAACAAACTCGATTCTTCCCGCCTCAGGGTGGGCGGCGAGATCTTTTTGCCCCGGATACAGGGGCTCCCGTTTCGGGCGGGAATGAAGCCGGAGGACCGGAAACCGGCCGAAAAAGAGCGGCCGAAAGCGACGGCGCCTCCCCCGGCGCCTGAAAAGCCGGCGCCGAACGCCCCTGGAAACGACTTCCAGAACCTGCTCGGCCAAGGGCGGCGGTATTTCGAGCAAAAGGGGTATGCCGCCGCCATCGTCCCGCTTTCCAAGGCCTACCGGTCGAGGCCCCGTGATCCCAACGTCCGCGACTACCTGTACAAAAGCTATTTCGCCCTGGGGGAGGCGGCGCTGGCGGAAAAGGACTACCCGCGGGCGGCCCAGGCCTTTGGAGAGGCCCTGAAATACAATGAAGCGTGCGAGGAGTGCCGGGAGAAAAAGGCCGCCTGCGAAGCGATCTACAAGGATCTCCACTACAAAAACGGCATCCGGCATTTTGAAAACGAGGAACTGGCGAAGGCCATCGAAGAATGGGAGAAGGTCCGGAAGATCGACCCGGATTACCAGAACGTGCAAAAAAATATCGGTTTGGCGCGGCGGTTGCTGAAACGGTTGGGAGAGATGGAAAAGGAGAAGAGCGAGTAGATCAGATGGCGCCGATCTCCGACCCCTTCACCCAGCCGATCTTGCCCTCTGAAAAGCCTATCCGGTAAAATCCTCTCTTTCGCCCCTGAATCGCCACTTTCGCGCCGGCATGGAGAACGAACAGTTCGGTGGCGTCCTCCGACAAACCGGACCGCACCGAGATCGTTTCCGGGAGCACGATTCCCTCCCGCACATAGGCGGCTTCATAATAATTGTAAAACGCCGCGGCCGTAAAAATAATCGCCCCCGCCAGCAGGGGATAGGCGATCCCCTTCAGCGCCCGTTTCCGCCGAAGAAAACGGACGGTCAGGACGAGCCAGAACAGGCCGTTGAAGACCAAAGCGGCGGCGGCCGCCGCCCAAGGACTCAAAAGACGCCTCCAGAAAAACAGGATGCGGTAGACGGCGGCCGACGCGTCTTCCCGCTCGTCTTTTACAAGAGAGGTCGCGTAGGCGTGGTTGAAAGTGAGGTCCGGATCATCCGGGGCCAGTTTCAACGCCCGCTCGTACCAGAGAATGGCCGGGCCCAGATCGCCGTTTTTGAGATGGGCGTTTCCCAGGTTGTAGTAGAGATGGGGGTTCCGGACCCCGGAGGCGGCGAGGGTTCCGAACGCGGAGACGGCGGCGCCGTATGCCCCCCGCCGGTAGGATTCCACGCCCTCCAGGAAGGTCCGAGCCGCCGCGGACCGGTCTTCGGCCGCGTCCGCCGGTCCCGCCAGGGCCAGCAGGCCGATCATGACGGCGAGGCATCCCCACCCGACAACGGTTCGTTTGGGCGGCCCGACGCTCACGATATCCGCCTGACGAGGCGCCGGGTCTCCGCCAGCAACCGCTCCCGTTCCGGGGAGGCCAGGGGAGCGCCGCCGAATTTGGCGGATTCGATCAGCTCCAGAAGCCCCGAGGCCCCTTGGACCACCTCGGGAGGGAACCCCTGCCCGTTCAGGATCATTTCGGCTTCGGCGCCGGTGAGGGATTCCCCCGAAGCCCCGGACCTGGAGAGAATCGCCGACACCACCCCCCTGTAGAGGCAGGAGAGAAAGACATCCTCCCCGATGCCGGAAGCGCCGGCCTTTTTCAGGGAAACACGGGCCCGACGCGCCATGCGACCGGCCGGATCATCGCCCTTGCGAAGGGCGAGAAAGACTCCGCCCACCCCCGCGAAAAGGGCCGCCGGGATGCCGAGAAGCGCCAGGAACCACTGGATGGAGAGCGGCCGCCGGGTTTCCAGCGCGCTCAGATCCTCCCGTATGGGCAGGATGTCCCGTCCCGTAAACGCCACTTTCTGTTTGTCGGTCCCGTTGCCGCCGTTCGGGGCCGAAACCACGGTCATCTCTTCTTCCGCTTCCCTCTCGCCCACGGTCAAATCGAAAGACGCCGTCCGGCGGTCGACATAGGTTTCCGACCCGGTGTCGAAATAGGTCAGGTTCGCGGGGGGCAGCCGGTAAGCGCCGGGTTCCAGCGGAACCAGGGCCATCCGGAAGGTCTTTTTCCCGAAGTAGCCGTTAGGGTCCAGGGCGATCTCCTCCTGGGGGGCGTCCGCGTAAACCTTGAACCCGTCCGGAACGTCCATGGCCGGGGCTTCGGCGTCCACGATATTGCCGGCGCCCTCGATGACGAGGGTCAGCGTGGCGGATTCTCCCGTCTTGAGGTCTTTTTTATCCAGGCTCGCCCGGATGTCCATCTTTCCCACCAGCCCGGAAAAAGGGTGGGGTTCCGGATGGTCCGGCAGGGGACGCACGTCGATGTCGATGGCGTCCGTCCGCAGGGCCCGGGTGTCCACCCGGCCCCGGCCGAAGAGGGAATCGAAATCAAAGGGCGAACTCCCGCCCCGATGGTCCCGCTGGACCACGCCGCATTCCAGAACGGCGGGCTGGATGGTTTTCGGGCCGGCGGTCAGCGGAATCAGCACATAGGAGAGCGTGGTGGTGTGAAACCGTTTTCCGTTGATTACGGCGATGTCGGAGCGCTCTTCTCCGATCTGCTCAGCCGTGAATCCGGCGAAATCCGGCTTCTGGAACCGGGCTTCGGTGATCCGGAGGGTCCGGTAGAGGCGGAAGGTGTAGACCAGTTGCTCTCCCGCATAGGGGCGGTCGTTGGAAACCTCCGCCCTGACGAAGATATCGCGATCCTCCGCGCTTTCTTGAGGCCGTTCGGAGACCGTAATGTCGATTCTTAGGGTCCTGTAGTCGCCCCCGGGGGTCCGGACGGCGAGGGGCGGGATCCGAAGGTCGCCGGCTTTCAGGGGGACGAGGGTGTAGTTGAAAACGATCTCCCGGGACGTCGTTCCATTGACGACCCGGAGATTGGTGCTCCTGCCCCGGGGGATGACCTTGAAATCCCGGATCGGCGAGACATCAACGTCTCCGTCCCCGACCCCGGAGGCCGACACCCGGAGCTGGACGGATTCGCCCAGGGCCGCCGTGTTCCGATCCACGGATGCCTGAACCGAAGCGGCTTCCGCCGGGGCGGCGAGGGGGCACAAAAGCATCGTCAGACAGATAGTGGATAGTGGGTAGTGGATAGTGGATAGTGGATAGTGATGCCGCGAGCCACGAGCCAAAAGCCACAAACCACAAGCCACAAACCACAAACCACAAACAACAAACAACAAGCTCACCAGTCTTTCTCCACCGCCGGACGCCCGTAGCGCGGCGTCGGCGGCATCAGCGCTTTCCCGGGCTGGTCCTTCAGTCGGTTCAGGGCCCGTTTCGCGGCTTCGCGTTCGGCGTCGTCCGGAGGGGTTTCGGCGGCCGCTGCCGGCGGCGCCGCCTGGGCGCTCTCCTCCGGGGCGTCTTCATCCGGCCGGGGACCGGGCTGTCGCGCGTCGGTCATTTCGTCGCCGTACTCGGGGCCGGGTTCCGGGGCGTCGGGCTGCTGCGCCGGTCCCTGCTCCGGCGGCTGCCCGGATTGTCCATCGTTCTTGGATTCCCCTGATGGTTTGTTTTGCCGCCCAGGGTCGTCCTGTCGAGATGTTTCATTTTCCTTTTTTTCGTCATCCTCTTCCTTGCCGGATTGCTGCTGCTGTTGTTGTTGTTGTTGCTCCATCACCTTTCGGACGAACCGGAGATTTTCCTCCGCCTGATGATCGTCGGGATTGATCTTCAGGGCGGCTTCGTAGGACTTTATCGCCGCTTCGTATTCCTCTTTTCTGAAATGGGCGTTGCCTTTGTTGTACTGGGCTTTTTCTCCCAGTCCGGCCGGGTCTTTTTCCAGGGCCTGTTGGTAATGGGCCAGGGCGGCTTCGTAGTCCCCCAGTTTATAGTAGGCGTTGCCGATGTTGTAGAGGATGTCGGGGCGGTCCGGCGCGTCGAGCTGGGCGTCGATGAAGCGGTTGAGGGCGGTTTCGTATTCCCCCCGGTCGTATGCCTCGACGCCTTCTTGCAGCGGTCCGGCGAGGGTCGGAGACGGGAACAAGGCCCCGGCCAGGAGGCACAGGAGGCATCCCATCGCGACGCCCGACGTTCGTCGCATCGGCCGGAGGAACAGATCGGCGATCAGGCAGAGAATGGCGAGGGCCAGAAACCATTGATACCGGTCCTCCCAGACCTGTTTGCGGCCGCCGGCCAGGGCGGCCGCTTCCATTTTTCCCCTGATTTCCCGGCGGTAGACGACGTCCAGATCCATATCCCCGGCCACGGACCGGACGTAGGTTCCCCCGGTCAGCACGGCCATCCGCTGCAAAACGTCTTCATCGAGCCGGGTCATGACGATCTGTCCTTCCCGGTCTTTCTTGAACCCGCCGTCTTCAGCGGGCACCGGAACCCCTTCCTCGCCGCCGACGCCGATGCAAAAAAGAGTGATCCCCTCTTCCTCCAGCTTTCGGGCCGCCTCTATCGGATCGCCCCGGCCGGTGTTCTCGCCGTCGGTAATCAGAATCACCGCTTTTTCCGCCGCTGATTTCGGGTCGAAGCCCTTCCGGGCCACGGTCAGGGCCCCGGTGATGTCGGTTCCGCCCACCGGCAGATAATCCGGCGACAAGACGTCGAGAAACAGGTGAAACGCCGTGTAGTCGAGGGTGAGGGGGCACTGGAGAAAGGCGGTTCCGGAAAAAGCCGCCAGCCCTACCCGGTCTCCCTGGAGCATGGCGATGAGATCCAGCACCTCCCGTTTGGCCCGGTCGAGCCGGGTGGGTTGAAGGTCCCGGGCCAGCATGGATCGGGAACAGTCCAGGGCGATGAGGATGTCCACCCCCCGGCGTTCGATTTCCCGCCAGTGAAACCCGTACCGCGGGCCGGACAGGGACAGGGATAGAAACGCCAGCCCGGCGATCAACAGTCCCCCTTTGACCCACCGTCTTCGGGCGGAGGGGGTCGGCGCGATGACGGACAGCCCGTTTCGGGAGGCGAACCGGGAGAGGGCTTTCCGCCGCCTGCGCATGCCGTAGGCGATGACCAGGGCCAATACCGGCGCGGCCCAGATCAGAAAGAGCATTTCGATTCTGGCGAACGTCATGGAATCCTCAGAAACCGGGTGTTTGCCAGCACGGCCCAGAGGACGAGCAGGCCGAAGGCCGGCAGCAGGGGGTAGGGATAAAGGTCGTTGAATTCAGAAAAGGTCTTCACTTCCACTTCGGTCTTTTCCAGGGCGTCGATCCGGTCGTAGATGGTGGCGAGGGCCTCGGTATCCTCGGCCCGGAAATAGAGGCCGTCGGTTTTTTCGGCGATGGCCTTCAGCGTTTCCTCATCGATGTTCACCCGCTGATAGACGTACCGCTCGCCGAAAACCGGATCCCTCATTAGGAAAGGGGCCCGTCCCCGGGTTCCGACGCCGATGGTATAGATCTTGACGTTCCCTTCCACCGCGATTTCGCTGGCGGCTTCGGGGGAGAGCTGGCCGGCGTTGCTCTGGCCGTCGGTCAGCAAAATGATGATGTTCGACGCGCTCTCGATGTCGGACAGTCGCTTGAGGGAGATGCCGATGGCGTCGCCGATGGCGGTGCTTTTTCCGGCGGCGCCGATCTCCAGCCGGTCGAGCATGGCGGCGATGGCGTTGTAATCCCGGGTCAGCGGGAGCTGGGTGTAGGCTTCATCGCCGAAGACCACCAGACCGATCCGGTCGCCCCCGCGCCCCTGGATAAAGTCCCCCACCACCCCTTTGACCGCTTCCAGCCGGTTGACGATCTTGCCCTCCCGCCGGAAGTCGAGGGCGGCCATGCTCTCGGACAGGTCCACGGCCAGAACGATGTTGACGCCCTCGGTCAGCACC
>JAABTM010000143.1 GCA_011389855.1 Desulfobacteraceae bacterium | reverse complement strand
CGATGACCAGGGCCGCGAAGATCATGTATCCCCATCCCAGATCGGGGTTGATGGTTTTGAAAAGCGGGACCGTGAGCCGGGTGTCCGCATCGGGCCGGAGGATCACGATGAGCCCGGCCAGAAGAGCCACCGCCGACTGGAGAAGGAATTTCTGCCGGACGCTCAACCCCTTGTTCCGTTTTTTGACCTGCATGAGATAATCGTCCACGAAGCCGATGGCCCCGAAAGAGACGGTCACCCCCAGTATCATCCAGATGAGCCAGTTGGTCAGGTCCGCCCAGAGCAGGGTGGTGGTCACGATGGAGAAGATGATCAGCAGACCGCCCATGGTGGGGGTGCCGGCCTTGGAATGATGGGTGCTGGGCCCCTCTTCCCGGATGTACTGACCCACCTGCATCCGCTGAAGCTTGCGGATGACCCAGGGGCCCAGGAAAAAACAGATCAGGAAGGCGGTCAGGCTGGCGTAGATGGTCCGGAAGGTGATGTATCGGAATACATTAAAGATGGAGAAGGTGGCGTGAAGCGGGAAGAGTAGGTGATAGAGCATGTTTGCGTTTCAAATGTCCTGGGAGATGCATTCCATTTTCATGGCGCGGGAGCCTTTGACCAGAACCCAGTCTCCGGGTTTCAAGATGTCTTTCAGTTTTTCACAAATGTCGTCGTGGCTGCCGCTGAAAACGGCCGTCGGGTCCATGCCGGCGTCCAGTGCCCCGGCGATCACGTCCGGGGCCAGCCGGCCGGTGGCGAAAAGACCGCTCAGATCCGATTCGGCCGCGGTTTGTCCCAGTTCCCGGTGAAGGGATTCGGCGAACGCCCCCAACTCGTACATGTCGCCGGCGACAAAAAACCCCCGTTCCGTCCCCTTGAGCCGTTTCAGGGTGGCCAGGGCGGCGGACATGGAGCCGGGATTGGCGTTGTAAGTATCGTCGATAACGGTGATCCCCCCCTCGGTCCGGCGGATGTTCATCCGCCCCCGGACCGGCCGGAACGCCGACAGCCCGGCGGCGATTTTTTCCGGGGCGAGCCCCGCCAGATGACCCACCGCCGCAGCGGCGAGCGCGTTGGATATCATGAAGTCGCCGGGGGCCGCAAGGGTCGTTTGCACATTTTCCCCGGCGATTTCCAACATAAACCGGATAGTGGGTAGTGGGTAGTGACCACTATCCACTGCTTCGGTGAGGGAGATGTCTCTTGCCCGAACGGCCGTCCGATCCCCCGATTTGCCGGCCATGCCGAATAGAACGCAGGGGCGGTCGATCTCGCCGGCCAGTCGCGACAACCGGGGATCGTCGGCGTTGAGCACCGCCGTTCCGCCGGGGGCCAGGCCGTCCAGCAACTCCGCCTTGGCCGCCAGGATGTTTTCCATGGATCCGAGCCCTTCCAGGTGGGCCGGACCTATGTTGGTGATCACCCCGATGTCGGGGCGGGCGATTTCGGCCAGCCGGCGGATCTCCCCCGGGGCGTTCATTCCCAGTTCCACAACGGCCCATTCGTGGGACGGGGTCAGGGAGAGCAGGGTGAGCGGGAGGCCGATGAGATTGTTGAAATTGCCCCGGGTGGCCAGGGTGTCGAAGCCCTGGGACATGACGTCGGCGGTCATACGCCGGGTGGTGGTTTTGCCGTTGGAGCCGGTGATGGCCGCTACCGGCTTCCCCCACCGGCGGCGCCGGTATCCGGCCAGATCGCCCAGGGCCCGGACGCCGTCGGGCACGGCCGCGGCAAAGACGCCTTTCTCCCGCCATTCACCGATGGGAAGGCCGGGGACCTTGTCCGCTTCCACCAGCAGGCCGCGGCAGCCGCCGGCCACGACGTCCGGCAGAAATGCGTGGGCATCGTGGCGTTCGCCCCGGATGGCCGCGAACAGGGAAGACGGCGCGGTCCGCCGGGAATCGATGGCGACGGCGTCGAAGCGTTGTTCCGGATCACCGCACAGCAGCTTTGCCTGAGTGGCCTCGAGGATCTCGGCGCCGGTCCATGGCAGGGGATGGTTTAAAGACGCCATGGGCCTCATCCCGCCTTTCGTTCCGGAGTGGACAGGGCATCAAGGGCTGCCTGCCTGTCGTCGAAGTCGATGGTCCGGTCCCCCAGAATCTGGTAGGTTTCGTGCCCCTTGCCGGCGATGAGCACCACGTCCCCCGGCCGGGCCTCCGCAATGGCCAGGTGGATGGCCTTGCGGCGGTCGGGCTCCACCACGAAATCCCCCCCCTGCCGTCTGTCCTCTGTCCTCTGTCCCCTGATCACTTCCCTGACCCCCGGCAGAATCTCCTCGATAATGGCCATGGGCGGCTCCGACCGGGGGTTGTCCGAGGTAACCACGGCCAGATCCGACAGGGAGGCGGCGATGCGCCCCATTTTGGGCCGCTTGTCCCGGTCCCGGTCGCCGCCGCACCCGAACACGGTGATGAGCCGGCCCCGGGTCAGGGGGCGGAGGGCGGTCAGGACGTTCTTCAGCGCGTCGGGGGTGTGGGCGTAGTCCACGAAGACGGTCCGGCCTTCGTCGGGACCGGTGGGAACCCTTTCGAGCCGGCCCGGCACGGCGGCCGCCGATTCGATGCCCGCCGCCATGGCGGCTAAGGGGATGCCGAGGGCCGCGCCGACGCCCACGGCGCAGAGGAGGTTTTCCACGTTGTGGCGCCCGGAGAGGGCGGAGCGGCAGTCGAAAGAACCGGCCGGGGTTCGGAACCGGGCGGTGATCCCGGTCAGGTCGTTCCGGCGGACCTCGGCGCCGACCGCGCAGTCAGGACCGGTTCCCACGGCGATCACCGGTCCCCCGAGTTCTCCGGCGAGGGTCCGGCCCCTGGGATCGTCGCGGTTGATGACGGCGGTTCCGGGCCGGTCGTCTTTAAGGAAGTGGGTGAAGAGCCGTTTCTTGCAGTCCCAGTAGGTTTCCATGTCCCGGTGGTAGTCGAGGTGGTCCTGGCTGAGGTTGGTGAAGACGCCTACGTCGAACCGGCAGCCCTCAAGCCGGGCCAGGGCCGGGGACAGGGCGTGGGAGGATGCCTCCATGATCACGTGGGTGACGCCGGCGTCGCGCATTTCGGCCAGCATCCGCTGGAGGTCCGGGGCTTCGGGGGTGGTCATGGGCGCGTCCACGGCGATGTCGCCGTACCGGTATTGGATGGTCCCCATCACCCCCGTCCGGAGGCCGGCCGCGGACAAGATCCGGTCCACCAGGCAGGCGACCGTGGTCTTGCCGTTGGTGCCGGTGATGCCGATGAGGCACAGATCCCGGGCGGGATGACCGTGGAACCGGGCGGCGATCCGGGCCAGGGCTTTGCGCGTGTCCGGGGCCGTCAGGATCGCCGCCCGGGGCGGTCGGGGGACGTCGCCTGCCCGGTCCGCCCGGATCATCACCGCCGCGGCCCCCCGGCGGACGGCGGCGTCTATGAAATCGTGCCCATCGGCCCGGGTCCCCGGAAGAGCCGCGAAGAGGTCGCCGGGGCCGACGTCCTGGGCCCGGAACCGGATGCGGCGGATGGCGACGCTGTCCGGATCGGGCCCGGAGACGGGCGTCAGGTCGGAGCCGATGAGGTCGCTCAGCTTCATCCGCTCTCCTCCCCTTTCTTGAGGGCCGTCAACTGGTTGGGGCCGTATTTGGGCGACACGTTGAGGTAGTTGAGGACTTCCTGGGCGATCCGTCTGAAGACCGGCGCCGCCACCAGGCCGCCGTAATACTCGCTGGTGGGTTCGTCGATGATCACCAGGATGGCCGCGGCGGGCCGGGCGGCCGGGGCGAACCCCACGAATGAGGCGATGTATTTGCCGCCGGCATAGGCGCCGGATTCGTCGATTTTCTGGGCGGTCCCCGTCTTTCCGCAGACGGCGTAGCCGTTGAGGGCGGCCCGTCCGCCCGTCCCCGCTTCGGTGACCACGCCCCGCATCATCCCCCGGATGACCGAGGCGGTGGCCCCGGAAATGGCCTGACGGACCTTCCGGGGGCCGAACCGCTCGATGGGCCGGCCCTGGCGGTCGGTGACGGCCTGGACGATGTAGGGTTTCATGAGGACTCCGTCGTTGGCGATGGCGCAGACGGCGGTGATGAGCTGGATGGCCGTGGAGGACATGCCGTGGCCGTAGGAGATGGTGCCGGTGTGGGCCTTGGACCAGCGGCGGAAAGGGGGAAGGCTGCCCGGGGCTTCCCCGGGGCAGTCGATGCCGGTCTTGTCGCCGAACCCGAAATTCCGGAGGGTCCGGTAAAGGATCTCGGGGCCGATCATCTCGCCGACCTTCACGGCTCCGATATTGCTCGAATATTTAATGATGTTTTCCAGGGTGAGCCAGCCGTGGGGGCTGGTGTCGTGGATCCGGTAGTCGCCCACCCTGTAGGCCCCGTCCTCGCAGAAGAAGATGGTGTCCCGCCGGCATCCGCCGTGCTCGATGGCGGCGGCGGCGGTGAAGATTTTGGTGGTGGAGCCCGGTTCGAAGGGGTCGGTCACGGCCCGGTTCCGCCACAGGTTCCGGTCGAATCGGGCAAAGGCGTTGGGATTGAAAAAGGGGTAATGGGCCAGGGCCAGCACCTGGCCGGTGGCCGGGGACATGACGATGGCCATGCCCGACGATGCGCCGGATTTGGCGACCCCCTCCCGGAGGGCCTCCTCGGTGATGAACTGGACCGTCTTGTCTATGGTCAGGACGAGGTTGCGGCCGCCGTAGTCGGGAACCTCCGTCCGCTCCAGGTCGAACCCGCGGCCCAGGGCGTCCTTGAGGACGGTGAACTTCCCGGCCCCGCCCTTGAGGTAGGCGTCGTAGTAGAACTCCAGCCCCTCCAGCCCGCGGCCGTCGATGCCGGTGAAGCCCAGCATCTGGGCCGCCAGGGTCCGGTTGGGATAGAACCGGCTGTGCTCGGGGATAAAATCGACCCCCGCGAGCTTCAAAGACCGGACGGCGTCCGCCTCCCGGGGGCTGGCCTGGCGCTTGATCCAGACAAAGGATCGTTTGGAATCGAGCCGTTGCCGGATTTCTTCGACGTCCACATCGAGAACCCGGGTAAGGGCCCGGGCGGTGTCGGGGGCCGAGGCGGCCCGTCCCGGATAGGCGGCGATGGAGGTGACATCGATGGAAAAGGCCATCTCCCGGCCCGAGGCGTCGTAGATGGCGCCGCGCTTGCCGAGGCGCTGGAGGGATTTTTCGTATTCGTGGACGGCCTGCTGGTTCAGCCAGGGCCCCCGGAAGACCTGGAGATAAACGGCCCGCCCGCAGATGACGGCGAAAACGAGGGCGAATAAGGCCCCTGAGATGGCGATGCGGCGCTGCCGCTTTCGTCTTTCGGATTTCATGGAATCACGATGGTCTGTTCGGGGCCGGGGGTGATCAGTCCCAACTCGTGTTTGGCGATTTTAGCGATCCGCTCCGGCGATGTCAGCCGCGCCATTTCGATGCGCAGGCTGTTCTGCAGGGCGATCAGCTGCTGATGCCTGGCGGTTTCGCTGGCGATTTCGTACCCGATCTGGACGCACTGAACCCGGCACCAGGTGTAGAAAAGGAGTTGGCCGATGAACGCCAGCAGGATCAGGCCCCAGAGGAGCGTATGTTTTATCTGCCATGCCATGGGCGCAATCCTTATAAGAAGGTCAATCGCCGGGTTTGTGGTTATCGTTTTTCAGCCGCCCGCAGCCGGGTGGACCGGGCCATCGGGTTGGCCGCTGTTTCGTCCGGGCCGGGCCGCAGCGGCTTTCGGGTCAGAATGCGCATGAACGGCATCTGACCGCAGACGCACTGGGGAAATCCGGGCGGGCAGGCGCAGTCCGCCGCCATGGACTTCAAAGCGTGCTTGACGATCCGGTCCTCCAGAGAATGGAACGCCAGAATGCAGAGCCGGCCGCCGTTCAGGAGGACGGCCCCGTCGTTTTCGGCCACCTGGGCCATGAACGTCCCGATCCGTTCCAGCTCCCGGTTGACCCGGATGCGCAGGGCCATGAAGACCCGGGTGGCCGGGTGGATCCGCGTGTCGGGCCGATGGCCGCCGGGGATCGCGTCCCGAACCAGATCGGCCAGTTGGCCGGTGGTGTCGATGGCGGACCGCCGGCGGGTTTCGACGATCCGCCGGGCGACCCGCCGCGCATGCCGCTCCTCGCCGTAGACCTTGAAGATCCGGGTCAGCTCCGCCGCGCTCTCCCGGTTGACTATCTCCCGGGCCGTTGTCTCGGCCGACGGATCCATCCGCATGTCCAGGGGTTCGTCGTGCTGAAAGCTGAACCCCCGGCCGCTTTCGCGGATCTGGTGAAACGAGAGCCCCAGGTCCAGGAAGATGCCGTCCACCGCCGGAATCCCCAGCTCCGACAGAATCCGGGGAAGGGCTACGAAATTGTCCTGGAACAGCCGGACCCCGGCCGGGCCGTTCTCCAGAACCCTTCGAGCGTTTTGGATGGCGTCGGGGTCCTGGTCGATGCCGATGAGCAGGCCGTCGGGTCCGATCCGTTCCTGCACGGCCCGGGCGTGGCCGGCCCCGCCCAGGGTGCCGTCCACATAAACGCCGCCGGGCCGGGGGTCCAGGCTGTGAAGGACCTCGGCCATCATGACCGGCGTATGGGTGAACGGCAACGGTCCGGCCCGCTACAGCCCCAGGCGGGCCACGTCGGTCCGGGCGTCTTCCGTCTGCAGGGCTTCTTCCATGAGTCGGTTCTCCTCTTCCCATTCCGCCTGATCCCAGATCTCGAAATGGTTGAGCACCCCCACCAGGGCGATCTCTTTTTCCAGCTTCGCGTACTGCCGCAGGACCGGGGGGATGAGGACCCGTCCCTGTTTGTCCAGGGGGCATTCGAAGGCCCCGCCGATGAAGACCCGGCGGAACCGCCGCATGTTCTCGCCCTGCTCGGCCATGGCCAGAACCCGGTTTTCGATCTGCCGCCACTCCTCGAAGGTGTACGCGTAAAGGCATCCGTCCATCCGGGTGATCATGAGCAGACTTTCCCCCGCGGTCCGGATCGTATCGCGGAACCGGGAGGGGATGATGATCCGCCCTTTGGGATCGATGGTATGGAAAGAGACGCCCCGGAACATTCTCTTTTTTTACCACCACTTTCATCCACCCGACAAGCATAAAATGGAGTTTTTATATAAAATTTAGGCGGATATTCTCGTCATGCCCCGATATTGTAAATGTTCTCAAAGGGTTAAAAAGGGTTAAAAATTACAAAAGGTGGAGCAAAGTGGAGACTCCTGCGTTCCAACGTACCCCAGTTCGCCCCGAACGTCTATGGGGACGCCGGAGTAATCGGGGGTAGAGATCCCCTACAATGCGGGGACGGCGGTTCGTCATTTTGTTGCGCCGCCCTTTTTCAGCCAGGCCGTCATCCGCTTTAGAATGTCGTCGTGGACCGCGGTCTGGCTAATCGTCGCATCCGACTTGAGATTGAAGGAGTGGTCGGCGCCCTCTATGACCTCCAGTCCGGCCCTGTCCAGCCCGGCCACCGTTTTCCAGAGCAGGCTCAGGTCGGCGAAGGCGTCCCGGGTCCCGGCGAAAAACAGCATGGGGGCCTGGATGTTCGGCAGATGGCCGTCCCGCAACTGGTCCTTTTTGCCCGGCGGATGGAGGGGGTAGCCCAGGAAAATGAATCCGTGGGCGGGGAGGGCCCCCTCCGCCGCCATCTGGGAGGCCACCCGGCCGCCCATGGATTTGCCGGCGGCGATGATCCGGTCGATGGAGAACCCGGATCCGGCCCTCATGAAATCGAAGGCCGCCGTCCAGGCGTCCACCAGCACCCCCTGGCTGTCGGGGGAGGTCTTGCCCCGCTCCCGGTAGGGGAAGTTGAACCGCAGGGTCATCCACCCCCGGCCGGCCAGCCCGTCGGCCAGATGGACCAGCAGGGGTTCGTTCTTGTCAAAGGCGGCGCCGTGGGCGAAAACGACGCCCGGTCCCTTCCGAAACCCGTCGGGACCGGTGAGCGTCGCCGACACCGCATCCTTTCCGGGAACCGGAATCGTGATTTCCTGTTTCATCCACTTTCCTCCATTTTGTAAGATGTTTTTACCTCGCGCGGACCTGAAAAAATCTATCACATCCGGACCAGGGCTTCAAGGTGGCGGGTCACAGGTTGCCGCAATAAACCGGCGCGTCGTCTTGAGCCTCGACCTTGATGCTTTGCGAGGTGACGAGCTGTTGAAATTTTTTCGAATCCGTCTTATCCTGATGCTGTGGTGAATCAGCTTTTTATTTTGAACCGACAGAGGAAGCGATTGTTGAAGTGACCAACATCTCCCATGATCAGAATTTCAAGAACCTGTTCCTGGACTTCCCGGTTGACGCCCTGAAGTGGATACTGCCGGAGACGATCCGGACATTCGGCCCCGTGGTAAAAATCGATTTTTCCCGGCAGGAGTCGAAAAAGGATAAGCTTTCCGACCCGCATCTCGCGCTGGACATACCCATCCTGTACACCTTCCGGGACGGTCGGCGGCTTCTTCTCTGGCTGATGGAGTTTCAGGAGGACAAATCGAAATTCTCCATCTACAAACTCCTGCGCTACACCACGGACAAGATGGAGGCATATCCCGACGCTCTCGTGGTTCCGACGGTGATTTTTACGGACCGGCGACAATGGACCAAAGATGTGGCCCGATGTCTGGACGCCCGGTTGAACGACCGGGTGCTGCTCCGTTTCGAATATGTGTTTCTGAAGCTGTTCGACTATTGGGCAAGGGATTATTTCGACAGCCGAAATCCGGTGGTGAAAATCCTGCTGCCCAAGATGCGTTACGAACCGGAGGAGCGGTGGGAAGTGATTCGCCAGGCGTATGTCGGGCTGTATCAACTCGCGTCGCGGGCGCTGTTCGAGAAATATACCGATTTTATCGACATCTACGCCGAGATCGATGAATCGGAACGGGATCAGATTCTCCGTGAAATGGAGGATCGGGAGGAGACGATCATGATCAAGCAGGTTTTAAAAGAAGAAGGTCTGCAGGAAGGCCATTTCAACATGCTTAGCCGTGTGATGTTGAAAAAGTACCGGCGCCCCCTCCATGATATGAAGACGCTGAAAGGACTGCGTCCCGAGGATCAGCTCGAATTGCTTGATTTTATGTTGGATTGTGATTCTTTCTCCGAGATAGAGGAATGGATTCGGCGGCGGAAGTCCGGGAATATGACCTGACGACGCGGGTCCCAACGGGCGTTCGCTCCGGGGCGGCGGGTTCCGTTCCCAATGGAAAGACCGCTTCGAACCGGAACAGGCTGCCCGCGCCCGGCTCGCTTTCGACCTCGACATCCGGCTAAAGGCATATTATCATCCGATAAACGATCCGGACGCTCGTTCCACGCGCAGGAAAATCCAATCCATTGACCCCTGCATCGGCCATGGACGATCAAAACGCGACCCAACCGGCGGACGCCCGCCCCGAACCCGATCAAGCGCCCGGCCCCCAGGCGGCGCCGACCCATTACGTGGGCATCGGCGCATCCGCCGGCGGGCTGGAGGCCATCGAGACCTTTTTTCTCAACGCGCCCGAGGACGCCGGATTCGCGTTCATCGTGGTGCAGCACCTGTCGCCGGACTACAAGAGCCTGATGGTGGAACTGCTGTCCAAACGGACCCGGATGGCGGTCCACCGGGCCGGGGACGGCATGCGGGCGGCGCCCGACACGGTCTACGTCATCCCCCCCAAGAAAAACCTGACCATCTTCCACGGCGCCCTGTTGCTGGAGGAGCAGGATCACAGCCGCGGCATCAACCTGCCCATCGACATTTTCTTCCGGTCCCTGGCCGAGGACATGGGGGAAAAGGCGGTGGGGATCATCCTCTCGGGCACGGGCAGCGACGGCATGCGGGGGGTCCGGGCCATCAAGGAGCACGGCGGCATGGTCATGGTCCAGGAAGAGGAGACCGCCAAATTCGACGGCATGCCCAGGGCGGCCATCGCCACCGGGCTGGCGGATTTCATCTTCCCGCCGGACGCCATGCCGGCCCAGCTCCTGTCCTATACCGCGCACCCCTATGTGCTGAAATCGGAGCGGTCCGACTCCCTGCTCACCGACGAGGACCGGCTCACCCGGATCTTCGCCATCCTCCGGGACCGGTGCAAGGTCGATTTCACCTATTACAAGCCCAGCACCGTCAACCGTCGGATCGAGCGGCGGATGAGCGTCAACGGCCTTGACGACATCGGCGCCTACGTCTCCTTTCTCCAGCGCCATGCCGGCGAGGCGACGGCCCTCTATCGGGAACTGCTCATCGGGGTGACCAATTTTTTCCGGGACGAGTCGGTCTTCCGATACCTCTCGGAAACGGCGCTGCCGGCGCTTTTCGAGGCCCACGGCGACAGCCAGATCCGGTTCTGGACGGCGGGATGCTCCACCGGAGAAGATGCCTACAGCCTGGCCATCCTGGCCCGGGAATGCATGGAGCGGATGGGCCGGCGCCCATGGTTCCGGACCGGACCCGCCGGCCGTCCGTCCGGGCCACCCGGATCCACCCGGCGCCGCCCCAGGAGCGGACCCTGGAACGGCTTCTGGACGCGCTCAGCGACGGCGTCCTCCCCCTGACCGGGAAAACCCTCACCTATGCGAATCTGCGGATCCACGGCAAGGGCGGGGTCCGAACCGCCCGGATGCGGATCCAGCCCCTGCCCGGCGCCAAGGGCCAGACCCCGCTGGCGGCGGTGATGCTTTCCGAGACCGGGGTGGACCCGACGCCCCGTCCACGGGCTGGAACCTGGACGTGGAGACCCAGGAATACATTCGGAATCTGGAGGGGGAGTTGCAGTTCACCCGGGAGAACCTTCAGGCGACCATCGAGGAACTCCACACGGTCAACGCCGAATACCAGGACCGGATCATCGAACTGACCGAACTCCACAACGACGTGGACAACCTCCTGGCCCACAGCCAGATCGGCAAACTTCTGCTGGACGAGAACATGGAGATCCGGCGGTTCTCTCCCCAGATCTCCCGGATCTTCCATATCATGGAGACCGACGAGGGGCGGCCCCTGGCGGACCTGTCCCACCGGCTGCTGGACGTCGATCCCATCGAAGCGGTCCACCATGTGCTCGCCACCGTGGAGACGGTGGAAAAGGAGGTTCGGACCGACGACGGCCGGTGGCTCCTGATGCGGGTGGTCCCCTACCAGGTGGGGCCCGAGGTGTTTTCCGGGGCGGTCATGACCTTCATCGACATCAGCCAGGTGAAAACGGCCCAAAAGGCCCTGGCCGAAAGCGAGGCCGACCTCAGGAAAACCGCCCGGATGGCCCGGGTGGGGAGCTGGGAATACGATCCGGCGACCGGCCGGCACCGGTGGTCGGAGGAGACCTTCCGGATCCACGAACTGGAACCGGGGGAGCAGCCCCGGCCCGAGGAGGGCATCCGGTTTTACGCCCCGGAATGGCGGCCGGTCATCGCCCAGGCGTTCAGGGACGTCTGCGAAAAGGGGACCCCCTACGACCTGATCCTGGAGATCGTCACGGCCAGGGGCAACCGGCGCTGGGTCCGGGCCATCGGCCAGGCTGAAATGACCGACGGCCGGGTGACCCTGGTGTCGGGCGCGTTCCAGGACATCACTGAACGGAAACGGGCCGAAGCCGCCCCGACCGGGGGCCGGCGGGCCCGGGGATAAATCGCCGCATGTCTGTTCTCGACGACCCACGATTCGATGAACTGCGAAAACGGGCCGAGGCCCTCTGCGAACGAGAGCCGGCGGATGTCGCCCCTCTTTCGCGCGGCCCCGCCCGAAGGGGTCTACATCCGACTGACGGTCTCGGACAACGGGTCCGGCATGGGCCTGGCCGTGGTCATGGGCATCGTTCGGGGCCACGGCGGGACCCTCTCCGCGGAAAGCGTCCCCGGCTGGGGGACGGTGGTCAAGGTGCTGCTCCCCGCCCTGGCGGAGACGGCTACAGAAACCCCTTGGTAAAGGGCCGTTCGTCCAGTTGTTCGGCCCGGGCCTTCAGCCGGGGCGCTACCGGCGACATGTCGGCCTTGATGGCCTCCTCCGGACATTCCTTGACGCAGTTGAAGCAAAGAATGCACCGGGGGCCGAACTCGGGAAAGGGCGTGAAGGCGATGGCGTCCGTGGGGCAGACATCGGCGCAGATGCCGCACTCGGTGCATAGATCTTCGTCAACTTTCCGGTTGGGCAGTTTCTCCTCGGACTTTTTGAGGGAACTCTTGAGCATCTCCTCCTTCACCGGCGGGGGCTGGTAGTCCAGGGCCTCCAGGGGGATGTCGTCCTCTCCCACTTTCTTGGCGTAGACCGCCTCGGCCAGGTTCCGCATCATCTCGTCTTCGTCGGGGTCCGGGTGGCCTTCGCCCAGGGGTTCGTCCTCCCGCCACATCAGG